>JACQZI010000004.1 GCA_016207825.1 Planctomycetota bacterium
GCCGATTCACATAATAAATCAGGGGTCATAGACGGGTTCTCCTTATAAAAATACTGTTCTCTACAAGTATTTTCGTCTATGACCCTGTTTTACTTTAACTTTTATATCACTCCTCAAAATAATTATTCAACAAAGCAGGGGCACCCCATTATCGGGAGTCCCCGTAGGGGGGTCATGAAGCGATTTTCTTGTTATATCTATTCATGGCGATAATGACAAATTATTGACCACATCAGGAATAATTAGTATATTATTATAAGCGGTTTGGGAAATGATTTTTGATAAAATCTCAATTAGCTATATAAATAAAAATGCTTAAACGTTTAATTGTTATTGGTTTGTTATTAACCGCGCTTGCCTCAAGCGGATGCTGGCTGTTTTTCAAGCCTAAAACTGAGACCCCGCCGCCGCCCAAGGCATTGGACCAGGCAGGATTAAGCGAGCAAAAACGAGCTCTTTATTCGGAAGACCCGGAATACCGGGCTCTGGCGGCAAACGCCCTGATTGAACGCGGCGATAAGCGGGCAATGCAAACGCTGTCAGATGCTTTGCGGACGGCCAAAGATGAAGTAGTCGTTTCTATATTAAAAGTGCTGACCAGGCGCCCGGAAATAAGGCTGATAGAGCCGCTTATTGACATACTGGAAACGAGAAACCCCGCTCTCCAACCGCTTATTTTCGAAGTGATAAAGTATTATGACCGTCCTGTTTTGATTCCCGATTTACTGGAGAGGCTCAGGCATAAAAATAAGACAATTGAGGCTAAGAATAACGTGGTCAAGGCGCTGGGCAAGGCGACCAGCAAGGATGAGGTCGAGCCTTTAATCAATTATTTCGGGACTCATGACGGCAAGCTTGATGAGGAAATCAATAAGACCCTGGAGCAGATTACGCTCCAGCGTTATAAGACCAAGGAAGAATGGCAGGAATGGTGGAGCGTTTACAAGGATAAACCGCGCGAAGTCTGGCTGGATGAAGCAGTCATAAAATATCAGAAGCTGATTGCGGAAAAGGATGCAAAAATAGATAAGATTATGACCGAGCTGGTGGGCATTAAGATAAACCAGCTTAATATCAGGTTGGAACAGGCCCGGAAAGGTCCCACGCAGGATGTCCTGGCGATTCTGTTCGGGGCGCTTACCGACAGCCTCTGGCAGGTGAAGAAATACGCGGTCGAGCAGTTTAAGACTGTACCGCAGGAATCTTTTAAGGATGTATTGCCCAAGCTGGCTGAAATGATAAACGCTCCGGAAGACGAATTGAGGACGACGGTAATCACCATGCTGGGAGAACTCGGCGGGGAAAACGAATTGCCTGCTCTTGTTAAAATCTTGGAGAATCCCAAGGAAAAAGACGCCATGCGGATAATCGCGGCGAACGCTTTGGGCAGGTTGGCCAACCAGAAGGCAACCGCTCCTTTGACCGGACAATTGAAAGGGAATTCACAGGCTCTGATCTTAGCGGTGATTGAGGCACTCGGCAAGATAAAGGACGGTTCAGCCGTTCCCGCACTGGTCATATGCCTGGAAGATAAAGCTAAAACTGACGATGTGCACAGGGATGTTATCGAATCGCTCGGAGAGATAAAAACTCCTTATGCGGTGGAAGTGATTATACAATACGCTTCGGACATCCGCGACCGTATACGCTGGACGGTGGCGAGCAACCTGGGAAAAGTGATGACAAATACCGCAATAGCTCCATTGTCAAAACTTTTGGAAGACCAGTTTGACGATATCCGCCAGACCAGTGCCGAATCCATGGGTAATCTTGGGATGGAAGAAGGCGCCCAGTATTTAATCAAAGCCCTTTTTAACGACAAGGATCCGCGCGTCCGGGAGCTTTCCGCGGTCGCGTTGGGTAAAATCAAAAGCGCCCTGTCGCTTTCCAGTATCATACCGGCGCTCTCCGATGCAAACGAGAAGGTGGCTAATGCCGCCTGGAATACCATCGTTATCACAATCAATTCTGACGTGAAGCTGTTGGCTGATATCGCCGGTCAGCTGGCCGGCGCAAAACACCTGTCGAGAGCCGCGGAACTTTATAAAAAAGCCGTGGAGACATCTAATGAAGAGGCTCATGTAAAGGCGCTCCTGGAAATCTACAAGGAATTAAAACAGGTGGATGGGACGGCCAAGATGTATGCGAACTTAATCGCACGGCAGGTTAAGAACTCATCTCCATGGCGCGACCTGAAAGTTGAGCTGGTTAATTTTCTATATGAAAATAAAGAATACGCTAAGGTTCTTGAAGAAGTCAAGGAGCCTCTGGCCGACCCGAACATTCCCCAGAATACAGCCGAACAGTTGCAAAAGCTGAAAACCGAAAGCGAAAAAGCGCTGAAAGACGCGAAGCCCCCGGAGTAAAATATGCTTTCATACCAGACGGCCGGAGAATCACACGGGAAATATCTCGTCGCGTTGATTCAGGGCTTGCCGGCGGGCTTATCCGTAAACTTAAATCTTATCAAATCCGAGCTCAAAAGGCGCAGGGACTGCATCGGGAGAAGCAAGAGGTCGCAAAGCGAACCGGACCGGTTTGAAATAGTTACCGGATTAAGAAAAGGGAAGACCATCGGCGCGCCCCTGACCATATTAATCCCGAACAAAAAACCAAAGACAGATTCCATGCCGCCTTTGACGCGTTTAAGGCCGGGGCATATTGATATCGCGGCCGCGGCGAAGTTCGGCGCCAAAGACGTCCGCGATTTCACTGAGCGGGCAAGTGCCCGCGAGACCGCGGTGCGCGTTGCCGCCGGCGCAATCGCCAAAATGTTGCTTGCCGAATTCGGAATCGAAATCGCCGGTTATGTCAATGAAATCGGCGGGGTTATGCTGTGCCCTTTATTCCCGTCATTCAACAATGCCGCCGAATTGAGAAGGCGGTTAATCCCCGAAATATACGGGCTGGATAAAGAGGCGTGTTTACAGGCCATCAAGAAAATAAATGAGGCCGGAAGAAAAGGCGACACGCTCGGAGGCATTTTCACGGTCGTCGGGTTTAATGTTCCGGCAGGGCTTGGTTCGCACAGCCAGTGGAATTTAAGGATAGACAGCAGATTGGCGGCCGCGGTAATGGCGATACCCGCGGTTAAGGGAGTGGAACTCGGGCTCGGATTCGGATACAGCCGGGTTGCCGGCACCGGCGCCCATGATCTCATATACTTTAACGGCAACAAGCCTCTTTTCAATAAAGGAGGCGGTTTGAAGCGCGTTACCGATAATGCGGGAGGAATAGAAGGCGGAATTACAAACGGGGAAAATATAATAATTCGAGCCGCGGTTAAGCCTGTGCCGACACTGGGAAAGCCTCTTAAAACGATAGACCTGGCGACAGGAAAAACCAGCCGCGCGCGGGTGGAATCCGCCGATATCTGCGCGGCCGCGCCGGCATTGGTGGTTGCCGAATCCGCGGCGGCGTTTGAATTAGCAAGAGCATTTCTTGATAAGTTCGGCGGAGACACCGTCAGTCAGATTAAGCGTCATTTTGGGTCGGCCTGATTCTCCGCATGGCAGAATATTTTACTTGCTTATCACCTTGTTTTTTATATAATCAGTCTGTATGAGTCATGATAAAAAGGTTGACTATTCATTCGGGGCGGTTGCGGTACAGTTGGGATATACTACGGTTGAACGAATCAATGAGTGCCTGAGAATTCAGCATAAAATAAAAGAACTCGGTATCGAGCCTATGAAACTTGGTGAGGTAATGATAGACAAGGGATATCTTACCGAGGCCCAGGTGAAACATATCTTCCGCATCCAGGGTTTAAAAGGCGGCCACACAACAATTGCCGGTTATAAAATAATCAGCGAAATCGGGCGCGGCTCGATGGGCAGTGTTTATAAGGCGTTGCAGATAAGCATGGACCGCGTAGTGGCGATAAAAATACTGGCTCCGCAGTTGGCTCAAAACGAAAAGTTCGTGCAACGTTTTTTCCAGGAGGCCCGCGCCGTTGCCAAGCTAAACCATCCCAATATCGTCCAGGGAATTGATGTTGGGGAGTCAAACGGAGTCCATTACTTTGCCATGGAGTATATTGACGGCCCTTCTTTGGAAGATGTTATAAAACAACACGGGCCTTTGTCCGAAGAAGCGGCGCTTGATATAATGATACAAACTTCCAAGGCGCTTGAGCATGCGCATAAAAATAATATGGTGCACCGTGATGTAAAACCAACTAATATCATGGTAACCACAGATAATGTCATTAAATTATGCGACCTGGGACTTGCGCTTATTATATCCAAGGAAACAGCCGAGCAAAAACGGGTTATCATGGGAACTCCTTCTTATATTTCTCCAGAGCAGGCAAAAGGAGATCCTGATGTCGATATCCGTTCGGATATTTATTCGCTGGGGGCTACTTTTTACTATATTTTAATCGGCCAACCACCTTTTAGTGGGTCAACATCCAGCGAGGTTATTAAAAAACATATCACTGAACCGCTGGTTGCTCCGAATACTAAAAATGACGAAATTTCACAATGGACAAATGATATTATCATTAAAATGATGACGAAAAAGCGAGAGGATAGGCATCAAACGCCTTTTGAGCTTATAAAAGAATTGGAAAACACGCTACAAATGCTTAGAACTCCTCTTTTGGAGCCGGAACCGCTACCTGCGGGTAAAACCAAGCGATTAAGCGCATTTTCCAAACTTAACCGCCTTCGCCGGACCGGGGTTCAACCGTCTTTTAATTTTCGCTATAAAAAAAGGATCAGATAATATATGAAAAAAGAACGTTTTTCACCGATAGAAACAACCGCAAGAAAAGAATCCGGCCAGAAATTCGAAGAATACCTGTTGCAAGCGGAAAAAATAGTCGCGGGACTTGAAGAAGGAAATCTCGACCTAGAAGAATCGTTATGCCATTATGAAGAAGGGATTAAAGCCCTCAAAAAGTGTTACGAAATCCTTAATGGCATAGAAAAAAGAATAGAAATCTTGATTAAAGACGAAAAAGGCAATTTCCAGTGCAAGCCGTTTAAGAAATCAAATGATAACGAATAATACCAG
Organism: Planctomycetota bacterium; assembly: GCA_016207825.1. Taxonomy (NCBI): domain Bacteria; kingdom Pseudomonadati; phylum Planctomycetota; species Planctomycetota bacterium. The sequence continues at coordinate 5,023 of JACQZI010000004.1, forward strand.
TAAATACCTGAAAGAGCAAAGACAAAAGGTGGATAAAACGTTGCTTAATTACCTGCCTTCTAAAAAAGATATTCCGGGCGAGCTTTATGACGCAATGGTTTACAGCGTCCTTTCAGGCGGCAAGCGAATTAGGCCTATTCTTGCTTTGACTGTTGGTAGGATATTCGGCGCGGGCGAAAAAGCGCTTATGCCGGCGGCCTGCGCGATAGAATTTATCCATACGTACTCTTTGATTCACGATGACCTGCCGGCAATGGATGATGATGACTTGCGCCGTGGCAAACCAACTACCCATAAAGTATTTGGGGAAGCCGTGGCGATTCTTACTGGCGACGCGTTTTTAACCCAAGCAATTGAAGTGCTGGCGTCTGGAAAATACCAACCTGTAATAAGTAAACGGCTTATTTCAGAAATTACATCGGCTGTCGGAGCTAAAGGTATGGTCGGCGGACAGGTTTTGGATTTAAATTTCACTCATAATAAGACAAAAACTGTGCCGAATCCTGATAATAAATCTTATACTAAAATGCTTGGGATGAAAACGGCCGCCTTGATAAAGGCTTCAGTTTATTGTGGCGGAATTATCGCCCGGTGCAATAAAAAAATGTTAGACATGCTTGAAGTTTATGGTCAGCATATCGGGCTTGCTTTCCAGCTAAAAGACGATGCTTTGGATTACCCCGCTTCGGTAAGGGATAAATATCTAACCGAAGCGGAAAAGACAATCGTCCGCGCGAAGGCGGCGCTGAAACATATCGGAAGGAAAGCCCGTATATTGGAAGAACTGGCGGATTATATCGTAAAAAGAGCTTTTTAATAAAGGAGAATTTATGAAATACCGATTAGCGTTTTTAGCGGGATTATTAGTGTGCGGATGTTTAATTTCGACCGGTATTTTCGGAGCGGATAAGGATGACGGTCCCAAGGAAATAACCTTCCAGTATGTGGCGGACTGGAGTATTTTAAAGAATATCCCCAGCCCGTGCCTGGAGCCGCCGGAAATCATGGACGACTATCTTCCGCTCCCGAATCCGCATCATTCCAAGGGGTTCCGCGCCTTTACGGATAACGCTGTTTTGAAAGTTGATTCGGACGGTGATACCAAGGCTGACAAGGATATTAAAAAGAAGGAAGAACTGGTGACGTTTGATATCGTTTATGAGGGCGGCGTAAAAGGGAAATACCAGATGCGTTTCTGGCAGAACGGGGTGAATTACATGGGCGCCCAAAAAGTGCCGCGCTGGTGTTATCAACGCGGTGGTTTTATGAAAGGGCAGGCAGAGGGGGAAGTCATCCTTCTAATCGATGATAATAATAACGGCTTTTACAACGATTACGGAGAAGACGCCATTGTTATCGGCCAGAATTCCAAAGGGGCAGGCAGGCTTTCCCGTTTTATCAACCTAAAGGACAGCATGTATGAAATTACCATAGATACCACCGGAACGAAAGCCCAGCTGAAAAAATGCGCTGAAAAGCTCGGCAGGATAAACATAGAAAAAGAACTGAATTTTCCTAAGATGAAACCCGTCGTGTTAACCCTTAAAAGTGGTGACAAGTATATAAATATTTTCCCGGGGCGCAAGACCAACTTTTTACCGGTCGGCGAATATGAATTTGACCAGGCGATATTTGACCAGCGGTTAAGGGCAAGAGCCGGAGCCTTCCCGAAAATAACAATCGAAGAAGGCAAAGAAACGATGATGAAATGGGGAGGTCCTTTTAAGCTGCTTTTAAAGCCGAGCCTGGAAAAATCAGGACAACTGGTTATATTTATTCCACCTGCGGAATATAAACCGCCGGCGCTTAATACCAAAATAGTTGAATGCCCGTTTATAAAAATGTCGCTTCCCACGGCGGTTGTCGGTGCACAGGGAGAGGAATATTTCGGCTCTCCGGAATTTAAGGACGAAAAAGGTTTTTGCCTGCCTGATGCAACGATAGATTTATTTATGGTTGCGATAGCTGCCAAGGAGCCCGCGCAGGGGGTGAAAACGGCTAAAGGGAAGCTTTTGAATAAAATAGGAAATCAATTCGTGGATAATTGGGTGAAAATCGATATGTCCGGACTGGTGGAAAAGAAGCCTCCTTACTGGGACGGGTATTACCAATGTCCGCTTTACGATTATAAGGGGAAAATCGGCATAAAAGTTTCAACCAAGAGCAATATTTTCGGCGAGTTGGTTTTTGAGCAGGAGATGGAAATCCAGCAATAATTGAGAAATTCAATATACAGTAGTAAATTCGCCTGATTGTCCTTCGGGCGTTTCCCATTTTATCTCCACATTCGTAACTCTGGCCGATGGCGGTCCGTGATGCGCCCAGGTTATCATGGCATCTACCGCGGCGTCATTTCCTTCAAACACGGTTTCCACGCGGCCGTCAGGGATGTTTTTTACCCAGCCGGTTAATCCCAATCTGCGGGCTTCGTTTTCTGTGTGGGCGCGGAAGAATACGCCCTGGACCCGGCCGCTTATCCAGAGATGCGCTCTTTTCATAAATTTCATAATAGCATTTTTCGGTTTCAAGGTGAAGTAAAATTTAATTGACCCCGTTAGAGACGGTTGATATAATTTCAGAACGAAAAAGTAAAGCATCGGGAAACGTTAAAGATATCGCCGATAGGCTCAACTTTATTAAACGGCCGTCCCGCTTTAGCGGGGCGACCTGTCTCTAACGGGGTTGACCCAATTACTAGCCTATGATTTTTATATTTCAGGAAGGTAGGAGCAATTACAATGAACAATCAAATTCATCAATCGGCTAAAATCGGCAAAGATACGATTGTCGGGTATTATACAGTTATCGAAGAAGGCGTTAAAATCGGCAATAACTGCCGGATAGGACATCATGTTGTCATACATAAAGATACCGTTATCGGGGATAATGTCAGGATTGATGCGCAGTCGGTGATAGGGAAAACGCCCATGAAATCGGTATTAAGCGCGCTGACCAAGGAAAAAGAATTACCGCCGGCCCAAATCGGCAACGGGGTGCTTGTCGGCGCTTCGGCTATAATTTACCGCGGATGCAAAATCAGCGATAATGTTATGGTGGCTGATTTCGCTTCTATACGGGAGGATGTCACAATCGGCGAAACAACCATTATAGGGCGTGGAGTTACCGTGGAAAACCGCACCTCCATAGGTAAGCGTTGCAAGATAGAAACGGAAACATATATCTGCGCCATTTCTGCCATCGGCGACGGATGCTTCATCGCTCCCGAAGTGACTTTTACCAACGACAATTTCTTGGGACGGACCAAAGAGCGCTTTAAATACCATAAAGGCGTTACTATGCTTAAGGGGGCGCGGATTGGGGCAAACTCTACAGTGCTTCCCGGAATTACCATCGGGGAAGACGGATTGGTGGCGGCCGGTTCGGTTGTTACAAAAGATGTCCCGGCTAAAACATTAGTGATGGGCACTCCCGCAAAATCAGTAAGGCCTGTCCCGTCTGAACAATTGCTGGAAAATCAATAAAGTTGAGAGGCCTCAAAGACAGGGCCTTCCGAACAGACCGGCGCATAGCGGAATGAAGATCCTTTCCTGACTTTGCAGACGCAGGCGCGGCAGATGCCGATTCCGCATCCCATCCATTCTTCCAGCGAAACCTGGCAGGGTATTTTGTATTGTTTAGCTATCTCGCAAACGCGATGCGTCATGCCCTCCGGCCCGCAGGCATATATTTGAATTTGCCTGGCGGGCGACTGTAAACGACTAATCAGTTTTTCCAGCAAACCGGTTACGAATCCTTTATTGCCTTTTGATCCGTCATCTGTTGTTATTTGCAGTCCATTTGAAGAAAGTTTAACTAAATCTTCAACGCGTAGTTCTTTTTTAGAGCGTGCGCCGATTAGGGTGTATATCTTATTCTTTCCCTTAAGCGCCGTAAGATATTTAAGGAGTAGATGCAATCCTGATGAGCCGATTCCTCCAGCGACAATGATGGAATATTTGGCTTTTTTGTTAATCCTGAATCCGTTCCCCAAAGGCCCCATAACGTCTATCTCTGCGCCGGGTTTCATGCCTGACATCAGGTGCGTTCCTTTGCCGACAACCTGATAAACGATCTCAAGGATTAGTTTTCCTGTCTTAGTTTTGTTAACATTATATATGCTGAAAGGGCGGCGCAATAAGGTTTCATTACTTTTTGTCAGTTTGAGATGGATGAATTGCCCAGGATGCTGTCCGGTGATGGGCGGTTTAACCAGCAAGCCCATACGGAAACAATCCTTTTTCCCCACAGGCTTGTTATAAACTACCGTACCTGTCCGCAGCAACGAATTCGCCATATCTTTATTGGATCTATGGGATAAACGATATCTTGGAGTTGAGCTTCATTGCAAAATTAGCCAGCAGTTTTGAAGTATTCTCCAAATCAGTCAGCGAAATCACCTCTATCGGGGTATGCATATATCTGTTAGGAACACTTACTAGACCTGTTGCCACGCCATCTTTGGTTACCTGAATCATGTTAGCATCCGTGCCAGTTGCGCCGGGAGAGGCTTCTATTTGATAAGGAATCTTTTTCATGCGGGCAGTTTCCACCAGCATATTAAATACGATAGGATTGATATTAGCACCACGTGAGATTGCCGGACCTTTACCCAGTTTGATCTCGCCGATTTTCTTCGGGTCACATCCGGGGAAATCTGAGCCATGGGTGACATCCACGGCAATCCCGACATCAGGGTCTATTCCGTAAGCGCTGGTTTTAGCGCCGCGCAAACCGATTTCTTCCTGTACGGTCGAAACCCCGTATACTGCAGCTTTAATATTACTTTTGGAGAGCTGCCTTAAAGCTTCCGCTACGATAAAGGCGCCCATCTTATCATCAAAACCACGTGAAACGACAAAATCATTCTTCAAAGATTCAAACCCGACGGCAAAGGTTACCGGGTCGCCGATAGAAACAATTTTTTCTACCTCATCCTTTTTACGGGCGCCGATATCTATCCACAAGGCGTGAATTTTCGGTGAGCCGGCTGATTTGCGTTCCTCATCATCCATCAGGTGAATCGCTTTTTTACCGATTACCCCGAAAGTTTTTCCTTTTTTATTATGGATGATTACCCGCTGTCCCGGAAGGAGCGAAGCATCCACCCCACCGATGGCTCGGAAAGAAATAAATCCGTTGGCATCTATATAATTGACCATGAATCCTATTTCATCACAATGTCCGCACATCATGAATTTCGGGTTCCCTTTAGGGTTTATGGCGGCGATAACATTTCCGTGGACGTCTTTTTTTATGCTGTCGGCGAAATGCTTGACATAATCGAACCAGACCTTCTGGGCGGGTTCTTCAAAACCGGATGGGCTTGGGGCGGCAACCAAATCTTTCAAGAATTCCAATGCTTTCTTTTCCATTAGACAACTCCTTTCATCACATGATGTTTACTAAGGTTAATTGCATTATATTTTAGGCATATATTTTGAATCGTCAAGAATAAGAATAGTAAATGTTTTGAAGAGAAGAATTATAATATCTCGACAATAAAAAATATTATTAAAATAAAAAATTAGTTGACAAAGTTTTCTTTTAGTGTAATACTATTACAAACATACTTAATGTGTTTGCGAGATAATGAAACAAGAACAACAGTATCACATCGGACTTAAACGGAAAGAACTGTCTCGCAATATCCTTCTTTGTGGTGATTTGTCGAGGGCAGAAAAGGTTGCTTTGCTTTTCGATAAGATTCATCTCAACAAACGTAACCGCGAGTTCGTCACTTTTACCGGTACTTATCACAATATTCCGATGACCGTGATGGGCACAGGGATAGGCCCGGATAATACGGAAATCGCTCTTGTAGAGATTTCGCAGATAGTCGACAATCCGGTTCTTATTCGCATAGGTAGTTGCGGGGGCTTGCAGAAAAATATCAATCTGGGGGATTTAATTATTTCAACCGGTGCGTTGAGGCTGGAGAACACATCCACCTTTTTTGTCCCTGAAGGATACCCGGCGATCGCGCATTATGAAGTGCTGCATGCTTTAAGACAGTCGGTCGAAGGGTTAAAGCTCAAATGGCATATGGGTATTACCGCGACGGCTCCCGGTTTTTATGGCGCGCAGGGCAGGAAGGTTGCAGGATTCCCGCTGCGCTATCCGGATATGGTTGATTATTTCAGGAATATCGGAGTCTTAAACTTTGAGATGGAAACTTCCACTCTTTTGACGCTGGCTAATATGAGAAATTTCAGGGCAGGAAGCATTTGCTCTGTTTACGCTGACCGCTACCGCTATAAATTCATATCACCGGAGCTCAAAGAAAAAGCCGATATGAACTGCATCAAGGCGGGTTTAAAAGCTATAGAGATTCTTAACAATTGATTGTTTACCCCATTCTGCCGAAGGCCCAATTATCGGGACCTTCGGTGTGGAACGGGAGAAGGAGAAAGCAAACCATGAAATTAGTAAGGCAGTTTTCCGTTTCTTTGGTAAACCGTCCGGGCGTACTGGCAAATATTTGCCGGGCTCTTTCCGATGAGAAAGTTAATATAATGGCGCTGACCATTTCTGACAGTATTGATTTAGGTCTTTTGCGGATAGTGGTGGATAAAAACGATGTTGCAAAAAAGGTATTGAGCCGTTTCGACGCGCCGGTAACAGAAACCGACGTCTTGGCGATAGATTTACCAAACCGCCCCGGCGCCATGGCCGTGCTTGCGGAGAAGTTGAGCCGGGCTCATATTAATATAAATTACGCCTACGTAACTACCGGAGTGGGCGGCGGACAGGCAACAGCTTTCATAAAGGTTCAATATCCGGATAAGGTAATGAAGGTTCTTAACGAAGATGCACGAAAACAGGAAAGAAAAATTACCATAAAATCCGGTTACAGCAAGTATTGATTATTACGGCTTGCTGAATCATCAGGACGATTTAATTTTATTCAACTCGTGATTAGTGCTTCTATTGCCATAGGGGGTATTATATGGAGACGATGGAAGTAATCCTAAGCCGGCGGAGTGTTCGGGAGTATAAGAACGCTGATGTTTCAGAGAAACTGATCAAGGAAATCTTGGAGGCGGGAATGCACGCGCCTTCAGCCCGTAATGAACAGCCGTGGCATTTCTTGGTGGTGAATGACAGAAATATCCTAAAAAAAATAATGGAGTTTCATCCTTACGCAACAATGCTGGCACAAGCGCCGGCGGCTATACTGGTCTTGGGTGGTTTGGAAACAACACCTGATGAAGGTTACGCGGTGATAGATTGTGCGGCGGCAACGCAGAATATGCTCTTGGCAATACATGATAAAGGGTTGGGTGCAGTCTGGCTGGGAATTTATCCTAGGGCTGAAAGGATTACCGGGATGAGAAAACTTTTTTCTCTGCCGGCAAATGTTCTGCCGGTTTCGCTTATTGCGTTAGGGTATCCTTTAGAGGAAAAAGCGCAGGAAGCGCGGTTTAACCAGGCTCGTATACATTATAATAAGTGGTAAATATTAAATCTACAGCTAAAGATTTTTTAATAAGATGGCGATATATATTGTCTGGCAGATTGAAGCTCTACCACGATGTTATCTCGGGAAGGTGTCTTGGATTAAGGGGTTTCATTAGCGAACCCCCCCGCTCCACTTCGCTCCGCAGGACGATAGGGAGTCCCTGCCCGATAGGGTAGGGCGCCGCACCCCATGGCGGTACGGGGGTGAAGGAATCATATGGAAAAACCACATTTCCTGAATCCTCTCCCGGACAAGGTGTCTTGGGGGAGGATTCCTGCCTCTTATAGCGTATTAGGAAAATAATTTTCCTTGACAAAATCAAAATACTTGGGTAAATTATACCGCGTATGAAATTAGTAGCTGATCCAAAGAAATGTACGGGTTGCCGTTTATGCATGTCGGTATGCTCGCTTGAGCACTTTAAGGAAGTAAACCCCAAAAAGGCCGCCCTGATAGTGGACCCAAAATTCCCGTCCCCGGGCGTCTATGAACTGAGGATTTGCAACCAGTGCGGAACCTGCGCGAGCGTCTGCCCGTCCGAGGCGATAAGCGAGAAGAAAGGCGTCTATATAATTGACGCGGAAAAGTGCACCGGCTGCGGCGAATGCGTCCAGGCGTGCCCTCTAAAGGTAATGGTTCTGCATGAGGATAGTCCGGTCCCGATAAAGTGCGACCTTTGCAGGGAATGCATCCCTTGCTGTTCTACCGAGGTTCTTTCCGTGGCGGACTAATACATAAAAATATTATTCGCCGCAATAATTAAATTTTGTTGACAAATGGTTTTGTTTATAGTAGAATAACGAGGCTAATAGGCAGTTGTTCTTTGACAATACAATACCAAGGAAGAAACGGGCCACGTGTACTTGAGAAAATTTAATTAAGTGATTGATTGGAGAATTTGATCCTGGTTCAGAACGAACGCTGGCGGCGTGCTTAATACATGCAAGTCGAACGAGAATTCTGTAGCAATACGGATAGTAAAGTGGCGTAAGGGTGAGTAATACGTAGATAACTTACCTTTAAGATCGGGATAACCCCGCGAAAGCGGGGCTAATACCGGATATCATTCCGTCCCGACATCGGGATGGAATTAATGGCTGCTTCGCAAGAGGTGGCGCTTGAAGAGAGATCTATGGCCTATCAGTTAGTTGGCGGGGTAACGGCCCACCAAGACTATGACGGGTAGCCGGCCTTAGCGGGTGTACGGCCACATTGGGACTGAGACACTGCCCAGACTCCTACGGGAGGCAGCAGTAGGGAATATTGCGCAATAGGCGCAAGCCTGACGCAGCGACGCCGCGTGGAGGATGAAGGCTTTCGGGTTGTAAACTCCTGTCAGAGGGGACGAAATTCCCGTTTAACAAACGGGATTGACTTAACCTTCAGAGGAAGCACCGGCTAACTCCGTGCCAGCAGCTGCGGTAATACGGAGAGTGCAAGCGTTGTTCGGATTTACTGGGTGTAAAGGGTCTGTAGGCGGCCAGTTAAATCAGGTGTGAAAGCCTCCGGCTTACCCGGAGAATGGCATTTGATATTGTCTGGCTTGAGGGTGGAAGAAGAGAATGGAACTGTAGGTGGAGCGGTGAAATGCGTAGATATCTACAGGAACACCAGAGGCGAAGGCGATTCTCTAGAACATACCTGACGCTGAGGGACGAAAGCTAGGGGAGCAAACAGAATTAGATACTCTGGTAGTCCTAGCCGTAAACGATGGATACTCGCGAGAGGTGCTCGTTAAGGGTGCCTCTGGCTCAGCTAACGCGTAAGTATCCCACCTGGGGAGTACGGTCGCAAGATTAAAACTCAAAGGAATTGACGGGGGCTCGCACAAGCGGTGGAGCATGTGGTTCAATTCGACGCAACGCGAAGAACCTTACCAGGGTTTGACATGCTTGTAGTAGGGATCCGAAAGGTGAACGAACCGTAAAGTCGGTTGCTTGCACAGGTGTTGCATGGCTGTCGTCAGCTCGTGTCGTGAGATGTATGGTTAAGTCCTACAACGAGCGCAACCCCTGTCCTGTGTTGCTAACCTCACCCATCCTGAAACTTAAAAAACAAGCCACTGAATCACAAAAGCGCCACAGAATTACACAGAAACAACACAGAAAAAAAACCGATCTCAGTTCAGATCGGAGGCTGCAATTCGCCTCCGTGAAGTTGGAATCGCTAGTAATCGCAGATCAGCCACGCTGCGGTGAATATGTTCCCGAGCCTTGTACACACCGCCCGTCAAGCCACCCAAGCATAGGGTACCTGAAGATGTTGTTTCAACCCGCAAGGGAGAAAGACATCCAAGGTAAAATGTGTGAGGAGGGCTAAGTCGTAACAAGGTAGCCGTAGGGGAATCTGCGGCTGGATCACCTCCTTTCTAAGGTGATACCAAAATGGTCCCGTTTCTCCCCCTTGGTCTTTATAAACCATCCCGGCGTAAGTCGGGATGGTTTATTTTTTTCATAATCTAAACAAAAGGGCGTGTAGCTCAGTTGGTTTAGAGCATTCGCTTGATAAGCGAAAGGTCAACAGTTCAACTCTGTTCACGCCCAGATTTGAATACCGGATTACCAGGAGACTAGAATATCATTGCGATAATCTGACGCTCTGGTTATCCGATAGGCTGATACGGGGGTGTAGTTCAGCTGGGAGAACGCGTGCTTTGCAAGCACGAGGTCGTCGGTTCAAATCCGATCACCTCCATTTTATATGGTGGAAAGAGGATAAATATTTTATATGTCGGGAGAGCGAATTTGATCGCCTCCGAATACATAGTATATAAAAAACTTGACGGATTGGTTTTCTTTCTGTATAATAAATAATTCGCTTAATCGCGAATATTAGATCTTTGACAATACGGATCAAAAGACTTAAGAACTTAGGATAAGAATACACAAAAAATTTGGTCAAGCTACTAAGGGTGTATAGAGGATACCTTGGCATTGGAAAGCGATGAAGGACGTAGCAGGCTGCGATAAGCCCCGGTGAGCCGTCAAGCAGGCTTTGACCCGGGGATTTCCGAATGAGGAAACTCATCCCGATGTTGAATTGGGATATCCCGGCGCAAGCCGGGAAGCGAACGAGGGGAATTGAAACATCTCAGTACCCTCAGGAAAAGAGAAAGTGATTGATTTTCCCAGTAGCGGCGAGCGAAAAGGAAAAAGCCTAAACCCTATCAGCGTTCAAGCCCGTGCGCGTTGCTGATGGGGTGTCACGGGGTGTAGCCGTTTCCCGTCACGAGCGGGAAGGAAGAGTTACAAAACAATATCTTAGTTGAATCGTCTGGGAAGACGGACCATAGAAGGTGATAGTCCTGTAAACGAAAAGATATTGCCTCTTCTGGCTATTCTCCCAAGTAACGTCTGTCTCGGGGAAGCAGGCGTGAATTTTGCCCGACCATGGGCTAAGGCTAAATATTATCCAATGACCGATAGTGTACCAAGTAGCGCGAGCGAAAGGTGAAAAGAACCCCGGCGAGGGGAGTGAAATAGAACTTGAAACTATACACCTACAAACTGTGGGAGTCCCGATTTATCGGGATGACCGCGTGCCTTTTGCATAATGAGTCCGGGAGTTACGGTGTAAGGCGAGGTTAATTCTGGTATGTAAGTGCCGGAAGGAGCCGTAGCGAAAGCGAGTCTGAAAGGGCGATTTAGTCTTATGCTGTAGACCCGAAAGCCAGTGATCTACCCTTGGTCAGAGTGAAGCTTCGATAATCTCGAAGTGGAGGCTCTAAGGGTATAACGTTGAAAAGTTATCCCGTGAACTGAGGGTAGGAGTAAAAGGCTAATCAAACTGGCCAATAGCTGGTTCTCCTCGAAATAGCTTGAGGGCTAGCCTCGTGTAATAGATATTGGGGGTAGAGAGACTGAATGGATAAGAGGGGTCCACCAGACTGCCTCATCCAACCAAACTCCGAATACCAGTATCCGTATCACGGGAGACAGTACGTGGGGGCTAAGCTCCACGTTCAAACAGGGAAACAACCCAGAAACCGCCAGCTAAGGTCCCAAAAACAGGCTAAGTGTTAAAGGAAGTGAGATGACTAAGACAGCCAGGATGTTGGCTCAGAAGCAGCCATCATTTAAAAAGTGCGTAACAGCTTACTGGCCGAGTCGTTTTGCGCCGAAAATGATCGGGCCTCAAGCCTGTTGCCGAAGCTGCGGATTTATTCTTGCCTTCGGGCAAGAATAAGTGGTAGGGGAGCGTTCTATTCGGAACGAAGGCCAAACGCGAGTTTGACTGGACTGAATAGAAGTGATTATCCGGACTTCAGTAGCGAGCCAAAACCTGTGAGAAGCAGGTTCGCCGTAAGCCTAAGGTTTCCTGGGGAAGGTAATTCCGCTCAGGGTTAGTCGGCACCTAAGACGAGGCCGAAAGGCGTAGTCGATGGAGAAGCCGTTAATATTCGGCTACCTTCTTAAGTATGACAAAGACTCTTCCGGAGGGGCGGAGGAGGCTAGGCAGTCCCGGAGGATAGAAATTCCGGGTTTATCCTGTAGGCGGGTGCGATAGGCAAATCCGTCGCACCGTTAACGCCGAGGGGAATAAGGGAGTCCGTTTAGGATGAAGCTGCTGATGCCATGCTCACGAGAAAAGCTTCGGAAGGGAATACTTAGGGAGACCGTACTACAAACCGACACAGGTAGGCGAGGAGAAAATCCTAAGGCGCTCGAGTGAACCCTCGTTAAGGAACTAGGCAAAATGACCCCGTAACTTCGGGACAAGGGGTGCCCTGATTTGTCAGTCTCTATACGGGACAAAGCATTTCTGGGTCACAGTTAAGAGGGCTGGGGAACTGTTTATCAAAAACACAGGTCTGTGCTAAGCCGTAAGACGCTGTATACAGACCGACGCTTGCCCAGTGCTGGAAGGTTAAGGGGTGGGGTCAATCCACCGTAAGGTGGGTGAAGCTCCTAACCGAAGCCCCAGTAAAAGGCGGCCGTAACTATGACGGTCCTAAGGTAGCGAAGTTCCTTGTCGGGTAAGTTCCGACGTGCATGAATAGCGTAATCACTTGGCCGGTGTCTCAACGAGGAGCTCGGCGAAATAGCAGCGGCGGTGAAGATACCGCCTGCCCGCATCTAGACGGAAAGACCCCGTGCACCTTTACTGTAACCTCATATTGAACTTTGGTTTAATTTGCGTAGGATAGGTGGGAGGCTTTGAAGCCCGGTTTTCGGATCGGGCTGAGCCAACGGTGAAATACCACTCTTGTTATGCTAAAGTTCTAACCCTGACTTTGTAAGTTGGGAGACAATGTGAGGCGGGCAGTTTGACTGGGGCGGTTTCCTCCTAAAGAGTAACGGAGGAGTCCCAAGGTTCCCTCAGTGCGCTTGGCAACCGCACGTGGAGTGTAAGGGTAGAAGGGAGCTTAACTGCGAGACTTATAAGTCGAGCAGGTACGAAAGTAGGGCCTAATGATCCGGTGGTACCGAATGGAAGGGCCATCGCTCATCAGACAAAAGGTACGCTGGGGATAACAGGCTTATGGCGTCCAAGAGTCCATATCGACGACGCCGTTTGGCACCTCGATGTCGGCTCATCGCATCCTGGGGCTGAAGAAGGTCCCAAGGGTTCGGCTGTTCGCCGATCAATAGCGGTACGTGAGCTGGGTTCAGACCGGCGTGAGCCAGGTCGGTCCCTATCTGGTGTGGGCGCAGGAGATTTGAGAGGCCCTGTCCTTAGTACGAGAGGATCAGGATGGACGGACCTCTGGTGTACCAGTTATCCCGCTAGGGGTAATCGCTGGGTAGCTATGTCCGGATGAGATAAACGCTGAAAGCATCTAAGTGTGAAGCTCACCTCAAGATTAGATCTCCCAATCACATAAGTGGTAAGAAGACTCCTGGTAGACTACCAGGTTGATAGGTCCTAGGTGTAAGGCCTGTAAGGGCTTCAGCCGAGGGATACTAATCAGTCGTTCGGCTTGACCATTAGTAATCTATAAAGTCTTTTAATGGGGGCAGCGTAAGTTGCCCCCATTCCGTAATTATAACATAAAAAATGCCCGGTGATCCAATACCCAAGGGGCTACACCCGTTCCCATTCCGAATACGGAAGTTAAGACCTTGGGGCCGATGATACTGCTGGGAATCTCAGTGGTGGGAAAGTAGGTCGTTGCCGGGCGCTGGTCTCATAACCCCGTTTCTCTCCGAAATTACTTCGGAGGGGGGCGGGGTTTTTTATTGCCCGTTGCACTGAACTAAATCTAAAGGGTATAATCCATTTAGACACCTGTATAAAAACATAGTATAAGGGGAATATGCACAAGTTCTTGTGCACGATGCACAAGAACTTGTGCATAAAATAGGGCCGTTTTTGCCGGATTTTCACCGAAACTAAAACTACTTGTAAATCCAACTCCAATTAATTCAACCGGTTATCTAACAGCTAGCAACTATTATCCAAAAACTGCAAAAGTTGGCACGCTATTTGCTTAATAAGTCATTCTTAAGGTTCCTAAAAAGAGTGATTTTATGGCAGATAAATATGATAATATAGTCAGGAAACGCCTGGGATTATTATTGTATGCCAAGAAATGCGGCAATATCGAAAAGGCCTGCCGGATATTTGATGTTAGCCGCTCCACGTATTATCGCCTTAAAAAGCGTTATGCTAAACACGGTGTTAAAGGCTTGATGTATTTATCCCGCGCGCATAAAAGCCATCCACAAACCACCGCCAAGCCGGTCCTTAATTTAGTAAAGCAATTATGGCAAAAGAATCCTAATTATAGCTGGATAACTTACAAGCTCAATTCAACGGGCACGGCTATCGCGTATAAAACCGTAAGGAAAATAGTTCTGAATTATTGTCTCATATGATGGGTATAGGAATTTATCCTGAAAATGGAATCACGTATTGACATGTTTTTTATAAGATGTATACTCACCAAAATGGAATTTCCCAACTTGAAACTTTTATTATAAGGAGGATTTGGCATGAAATACGGAAAGCTGTACGGCGCGGTCACCCTGGTTTGCCTGGCAATGGTTTTATCTATCGGCCTCATCTGGGCTGAAGAATATGACCCGGACGATATCTCCACCTGGCCGCACGATGGCTACCACAACGCCTTTGAAGCGACCGGCACGGAATTCGTCATATCTGGAAATCCGTATTTCCCTGACCTCAAAATTACTTCCAAGGAAGAAGTCCATATCGTCCTGGAAGCATTTCAAGATATGGTCAGCTATCATATCGAAGCGGTTGATACCAATAAGCACCAGACCAAAATCACCATCGAAGGGCTGGATGGGTTTTTTACGGGCGAGGAATCCGGCAAGCTCTACCGCCACGAGGACGGCGCGTTCGAGGATTCATTCAAGCTGAAAAAGCATAACGCAACGTATACATACCATCAGGATATCCGCAAGGCGCACCATGTCTATATCATGCCCGAACACGGCACGGTCTATATCGGTATTGAAGCAAACGGCGGCACGCCCCCGCCCACTCCTCCGTATAATTACGATTCCGGCTCACGCACTTATACGCTCACCCAGAATATTCTCGATTACGTGGTTATCACGGCCAATAATATTACCTTGGATGGCGGCGGCTATTATATCAGCGGCACCAATACCGGCTACGGCATTTATCTTAACAGCAATACTAATGTCACCCTAACCGATTGCACGGTTCAGTATTTCTATGTCGGCATCTATGTTTCCGGCGGCTCGACCAATACCATCGCCTCTTCTACATCCATCACTAACCAAAACAGCTGTATTTGTCTTTATAATACGGATTACAACACCGTCTCCGGATGTGCGGCTTCAAAATCAGTCGCCAGCAACGGCATCGTGTTGACCGGCGGGGCGGATTATAACACAATCTCCGATTCTTCCTCATCCGGCAACGCGTATAATGGAATAGCCATTTCAAACAACGCCCTGAATAATACCGTTACCGGCTGTGTCGTTAACGGCAACAGCTCAAACGGGATGTATATTAACTGCAATTATAGCACTCTCACTGATAACACCTGCTCATCTAACACCAATCTGGGCATCGCCGTTTACGGCGCGCGTTATAACAGCGTTACATATAATACCTGCTACGGCAATGGCACCAGCGGTATTGGCCTGCCTTCGGGCACCTCTAACACCGTCGTGGCGAATAATACCTGCACGGGAAATTCCTGGGATGGCATCAGGCTTTGGAACGCGAATTATAATACGGTCACGACCAACACCTGCCAGTCGAATACGGTGGGCGGAATCGGAATCTTAAGCTGCAGCGGCAAATCACTTACTATTACCGGCAACTCGCTTATTTCCAATGCCTACGGTGTTACCATGAGCAATAACGCTACCACAACAAGCATCCTCGTTTACCAGAATAACATCTTTAACAATACCACCTGGAACGCCTATTCCACGGATGCTATAAATCTCTACTGGTATAATTCAGCCACCCAGCAGAATGAAGGCAATTTCTGGGGGCACGTCATTGAACCCGCCTTTACCGCCGGTCCCGGCGCGGGTGCGGATACCAACGCGGCCAACGTCACCAACGACTACGCCTACCTCGTTAAAAACGGCTGGCTTTTGGGTTACGCCCCGCATGAAGAAATAAACCTGCCCTCGGCGCGCGGCGCGGGCTCGGATGGCCTCTCCCCGCGTATCTCGGATGCCAACGCCACCGTCGACCTCGCCAGCGGCAACGTCAATCTCGCCGTGCCTTTAACCTATATCGTGCCCGTTGACGGGCTTCCGACAAACGTCGTCATTTACGGCAATAGCATCCCCGCGACCGATAACCCCTCATCACCTCTGGGCTACAACTGGACGCATACATTTAATATGCGCCTGATTATCCAGACCGATGGCTCCATCATCCAGGTGACCGAATCCGGACGGGAAATCCTTTTCTGGAAAGACGGCGAGTCACCCGCCCATTGGGTTTCCTATCCCCATTACGGCTTATACCGCACTATCACCATAGATTCTTCCACCGGTAATTACGTCCTGACCAATAAAGACCGGACTACTTTAACCTTCTATCCTAACGGAAAGTTTTATAAAGCCCAAGACCTTAACAACCACACCGTCACCGCCACCTATGACCCTAACGGCGACCTTAACTATGTTACCCTTGCTAACGGGATGGTTATATATTTTGACGTCGATTCCGGCACCCATTGCATAAACGAGCTTTATATCAAAAACCAGAGTGGGTCTCCCATCAGCAGTTCGGTGACGGATTTTGATTATACCTCCGGCGTCTTAACCGGCGCCACGAAGAACGGCGGCGCCTGGGCTTGGGGCTGGTCTTATAATTATAACCAGGTTACCCAGACCTCCCCGGAGAGTTATAATAACCGCGTCTTCAACATGACCGGTAATAAATGCACCTCGATTACCGGGCCCTTGAACGAGGATATTACCATCGTTTACCACGCCAACCCCGACCATACGGTCGTCACAGGCCGCACGGGTAAAGTGGATGACGTTTACACCAATGCACAGCTTGGTGTCTGGACGCGCTGGATAGATGAGGAAACCAGCCGGGGATTTGATAGCTCCCGGAATGTCATAACCGAAACCAAGCCCTCAGGCGCAACGACCTACTGGGCATACGACTCGCGCGGCAATGTCCTTTCCACCACCAATGCCGCCGGCGCCAATACCCAATATCTCTACGGCGATTCTACCAACCCGGATTTACCGACCGAAATCGGCAACGCACTCGGCATCACCACCACCCGCACTTATAGCACGGCAGGACAGCTCACCCAGGAAATAGAAGACTACGGCACGGGCAAGCTTAACCGCAAGACCACCTGGGAATACTATACCTCCAATGAAACGAGCGACGCCGCGGTCATCGGACAATTATATAAGCACCACCGCGACCCGGATACCTTAAACCTCACCACTACTTACAATTACGACTCCAACGGATACGGCATAAAGGAAACCGTGACAGATGGAGGCACGTTCTCTCTCGTCACCGGAGAGCGCGTCACCAACGACATCGGCTGGATAACCACTTCCTATAACGTCGACTATCCAAGTTACATTGCGAACAACGTCGCCACTGTCTACGAATACGACGAACGCGGCAACCGTATCTTGGAAACCGACCCTAACGGCATCGAGACCGCCAGCGAATACGACCTCTTGGACAGGTGCACCAGCCGGACGGTGGATTCAACCGGCTTGAACCTCGTCACCACCTGGGCATACAATTGGGGCGGTGTGACCGAACAGCATATAGACCCATCGGGGCTTAATATCTCCTCTTACACCGAATACGATGCCGCGGGCAAGGTAATCTCCCGCACTGATGCCGCAGGCGCCTTGACCGAATATTACTATTACCCGAACGCGCGCCTCTGGAAAACCAAGCGGCAGTTGACCGCCGCACCCGATTACGCCTGGACGGAATACTTCTACGACGTTAATGGCAACCAGACCGGCATCCTCGATGCGGGCAATCACGCCATTTCCATGACCTACGATTCCGTCGACCGCCTTGTCACCACCACGGATGTCGCTTCCTCGACCACGGTCCAATACGGATTCGATTTACTCGGCCGCCAGACCTATACCATAGACGCGCGCGGCAACCAGTCCTGGACATTCTATAATAACGTGAATGAAGTTACCCACATGCGCTCGGCTGAAAGCACGATGGGCGTTTACATCACCACCGCCTATGCCTACGACGCAGTCGGACGCAGGACACAGGTAATCGGCCCGTGGTATGATACCGATGGCGATGGCATAGCCGACGCGGGCGAATACGTCAATCCGACCATAGGCACGATTAACGCGCCGGTGGCCTATACCGAATACGACCCGGCAGACCGGGTAACGCGAACCTATATCAATAATACCTCCACGACCGACGCCAAATATTATTACGACGCCATGGGCGACCGCTCCATCCACTATGTGGAAACATTGGTTGATTCCGCGACCTCCTCTTACCAGATGGTATCCTCCCAATATAATAAGAATAAGCAGGTGTATCTCACCGCTTTAGACCCGATGGGCACCCTGAACGAACAAACCTATCACTACTTCGATAATGCCGGCAGGCAAACCGCCGCAACCGCCGCCTACGGCTCGGCAGTCTCCACGACCTCCTACTCCATCTTAGATAAAGCCAGCCGGGTTATCACTTCATACGTTAGCTCTACGCTCTACGCTACTGGCTGCTCTTATAATGCACGGGGACAAGTCCTGACCACGACCGATGCAGAGTGACGAGTGACGACGAACGCCTACGACATATCAGGACGCCTTACCTCGACCACAGACGCACTGGGCAATGTCGTAAGCTATGGCTACAATGTGGAAGACCTGATGACCTCGCTCACCTATACCAAAGTCGGCTCAGGCGTCCCGACCATTTACACCTATAACGACCAGCACCGCCTAATCCGCACCGACCAGCCCGGATATGACATCACGAATCCCACCGGGGTAATCACGAATAGCACGTATACGGGATATGATGCCAATGGGAACGTCACCAGCC
>JACQZI010000005.1 GCA_016207825.1 Planctomycetota bacterium
GATTGTTTTGATAATCCATTCCACCCGCATCCGGACCTCCGGTTCTTGGGTTTCCTTGAGGGTTTGCTTCAAGAGCTCCAGAGCCGGTTCGCCGATTTTAGTTAATTCTTCTTTTGCCTTTTCCCTGGTTTCCCAGTCGTCATCGCCTAATTGCTTAATCAGCGATTGGATTTCATCATTCGCCTTGGCTTCTTTTCCCTCATCACCTGTTATCCAAATCGCTATTATACCAAGCATTAAACAAGCCAGTAGTATTCTTTTCATAATATTCCTTTTCTTTTTATATAAACCACCCTACCCCAACGCGCCCCTACCCGGCTCTACTGCATTTAATCGATAAGCCGTCCCGCATCTACGGTAAAACGCCCCCTACGGGGACTCCCTGTTATCGGATGCCCCCGTAATGCCCCATTCTGGGATACCCTATTAATCGCCTCGAAAGCTTTCGGGGTGCGGAGCGGGAAAATGGAACGGGGCAAGATATTCTACTTTCTTTTAAGGTGTTACCGCCACGACAACCGGATTGCCAAACGGGCCCATCCGTTTCCTGCGGTCAAACCATTGCGCCTTATAGGCAAGAGTTACCGTTGTCACATTCCCCACATTATGAATATAGGGTGAGTTAGTATCCAGCGCCAGAAAACGAACCGTCTTCGGACCGGTGCATTTCGCCTCGATTATTGGCGGCGGCTCGCTCAAGACAATCTGTTCCGAAAGCGGCGTCCGGGTCAGGTCAGGCACGGTAATCCCCAAATCTTCCCTTTGGGCATCGGTCATAGCCGGATAGGATTGAATCCTTTTGACCAGACTGCGTATCTCCGATTCCAAGATATCCCGGGTATCGTCCTTGGTTTCCGCCGCGGCTTTAGCCGCATTTTGCGCCGCCACGTGTGCCGCCAGCGCCATTTGCCAGGCAGCGGAATCCGCACTGACGTTAACCACATCAGCCGGAGTAAGCCCATATGCGGCCGGTGCTCCAACGACTTTCATCACAAAGTTACCCTGCCAGATGTTAAAATCACCATCTGGGTCTGGCATATAATCTTTCTTTGGCATATTCCTCCTTTCTTATAATAATAAGGGCGGGATTTCTTTCCCCGCCTTCCGCAGCTATTTCCCCGCCCACCGGGGAACTTTCCCCGCCTTCCGTAGCTCTTTCCCCGCCCTCCGGGAAACACTCCCCGCCTTCCGCAGAACTTTTCCCGCCCTCCGGGAAACACTCCCCGCCTTCCGCAGAACTTTTCCCGCCTTCCGGGAAACAGTTCCCGCCCTCCGGGGCGGATTTCCCGGGACCGGGAGGAAGGGATTAAGGCGGCACGCCGATAGCCGTGGCGTTTTCGAATTCTAAATAAGAGCTATCCGCTATCTTCACCCCGGCGCGGGTGCCGCCGCTGATATCGCTCGCCAGTTTATACACGATGTAATAGGTCTTGGGAGTGGTTGTTACCTGCCAGCGGTTCATGTTGAGGTAACACGTGCCGTTGGTAAAATTACCTTTGCTGATAAAAGTATCACCTGCGTCCCAGAAGCCGTTAGTATTCGTATCGCACCAGACCTGGACTTCTATCTTACAGGGTGTATTAACGCCGGTAACACCTTTATCTATGCGGAAACGTCTCCAGCGGGTAGTGCCAGCGCCTATTTGCATATTGAACTTGACATAACAAACAGATTGCCCCATTCTTACCGGAGTATTGCCGTTGGTAAGCATCGTCCATGCGGCTGTGGTGACAAGACTGGCAGGGTCCTCGTTTACAGTAATTGTAATTGCCTTGGAATCAGATAGTGTTTTAGACGTGGCGGTAAAAGTGACCATATAATTCCCGGATTGCGTACCGGAAGGCGTCCAATTAAATATGCCGCTGGCCAGGTTTAACGTTGCCCCTGTCGGAGTTGCGGTCATAGTATACGTTATCGGGTCACCATCCGGGTCATTAGCAGAAAGCGTAAAGGTTAATAATTGTTTTTCATTTATGCTCTTGTTTCCCGGCGAGGTCAGAACCGGCGGCCTGTCAACTACATATCCCACATACCAATAGGCTAATTGCGGGGCAACCGTGGTATTAGAGGTGGACAAGTTCGCCCGGAGTTTTATACCGGTGATACTGGTGAATGTCGCCGGATAAGCAGATGAAAGATTAGTCCCAGAAGAAACATTAGCAACCAATAGTGAATTATTCGACGAGCTTAAGACATCCACGGTCAAGAGTGTGTTAGCCGGCACACTGATAGTATAAGTCAAAACGCCCCAGGAAGAGACCACGGACGGCGCAATGGCTGAACCCAGGTAACTACCCGGAGTAAGAAATGGCGCCGTTCCCACCACAGCCTTCCAGGTAGTCAAGGCGCCGATTTGGACAGGCGAATAGCGGTCGGTATTTGTCCCATCGCCCAAACTACCCAAACCATTATACCCCCAAGCCCAGAGCGTGCCGTCGGTCTTGACGGCTAAGTTGTGCTGAGTTCCGCAGGCAACTTGTTTCCAAGTGGTAGCGACGCCGACCTGGACAGGCGAGGTGCGTTGGGTTGTCGTCCCATCACCTAATTGGCCAGAGTTATTCCATCCCCACGCCCAGAGCGTGCCGTCGGCCTTGACAGCTAAGGTGTGCGCAGCCCCGCAGGCAACCTTACTCCAGGTGGTCAATGCCCCGATTTGGACAGGCGAGGTTCTTTGAGTGTATGTCCCATCGCCCAATTGGCCATTGAAATTATAACCCCATGCCCAGAGCGTGCCATCCGTCTTGATTGCCATGGTGTAAACATTCCCGCAGGCAACCTGTTTCCAGGTCGTCCCGGCTACCTGGACCGGTGAAAGCCGCTGGGTAGTCGTCCCATCGCCTAATTGACCCTGTCCATTATAACCCCAAGCCCAGAGCGTTCCGTCAGTCTTTATTGCTACGGTATGATTACCTCCGCAAGCGACCTGTTTCCAGGTCGTTCCGGCTATTTGGACCGGGGACGATCTATTAGTCTGTGTCCCGTCGCCTAATTGGCCATTCCAATTATAACCCCAAGCCCAGAGCGTGCCGTCGGTCTTGACGGCTAAGGTGAAAGCATTCCCACCGGCGACCTGTTTCCAAGTGGTGAGCGCCCCGACCTGGACGGGCGAGTTTCTTTGAATGGTCGTCCCATCACCCAACTGGCCATTAGAATTAAAACCCCAAGCCCAGAGCGTACCGTCGGTCTTGATTGCCATGGTGTGCTGAGCCCCGCAGGCGACCTTACTCCAGGTGGTCAATGCTCCGATTTGAGTTGGCGTGTTTTTATCAAGATTGTAGAGATAAGCCCCATCTCCGTCGTATTGGGCTGTTCCGCCATGGCCAAGCTGTCCGTATTCACCATAGCCCCAAGACCAGAGCGTGCCGTCTGTCCGCGGGCAGAGGCTGTGGTAAGCGTTTGCTGCGAGGATAAAGGCGGGCGTCTCCTGGCTGGTGTCTGATGATAGTGTGACCTCGGCAGAGCCGGCAGTGGCAACAGTATTCGTAAATGTGCCGTCGGTAAAGACGGTTTCGGACCAGCTGTCGGCAGCCAAATCCCAAGCACCAAATCCCAAACTCCAAATAATTAATAATACACAAAATCCAAAATTCCCCCGACGTGCGCCAGGACTACACTTCGCTTCGCAAACTTTCGTGTTACGCATAAATCACCTCCATTTTCATACGGCGGTTTTCTTCCAGTTCACTAAACAGCCATTTTTAAATAAATAATGTTCTTTGGAATTAGTTTGCGGGAAGAGATAGATCCATTCTTCTGAAACAGGTTCAGAATCTTTCTTGGGTTTAAGCCATTTAGCCACGGGCTTGCCGCGTAATGCCATAATATCATCAGTGGTCAGGGGAAGCATTTTGTTTAATGTTGTTTTATTCATAACAGTTCTCCTTGTAAGTATATAAGTTGATACGATAATAAGTTTATAAGGAGCATAGCCTCGTATTAACTTATCACCTTATTTCATCACCTTATTTCTTATCAACTATAATGTATAGCAAATATCGTGCCAATAATTCGCAATAATGGAGGAGAACTATAAATTATTTAATGCCTTGTAAATAAAGGGGTTAGAAAGCGAAAACAAGTCAAATAAGAATGTTTTTTGTATAATGAGCGTGGTAAAAATTCACGCCGTTACCGTTTGGTAACATTAGAGATGGTTATCTTTAATTGTTTTATCTTTTTGGAAAGAGTTGAACGGTCGCTGTTAAGTTGACAAGCCGCTTTGGTGATATTTCCATTGTTCTTTTTAAGAACTTCTATAATAATACTCTTTTCTATTTCATTACGTAATTCTTTAAGAGGACTATCCGATTTGATAGCAGATTGGTTCATATTAATGTAACTCCGGATTGGGTTAGATAGCATTGATTCTTCAATAACATTAACATCCGGATACAATGCGCAGATGCGTTTTATCTCGTTTTCTAGTTCGCGGATATTGCCGGGCCAGGGGTAGGCGGTGAAAAGCGCTAACGCGCTGGGGGATATGTCAGCCCCGACGTTCGTCGGGACTTCGCTTCGCTCCGGAATTTCCTTACGGGAAAGAGAGCATTTTCGTAAAAAATGCTGAGCGAGGATGGGAATGTCATCCCCGCGGTCGCGAAGAGGAGGAAGATTGATTATAATAGTATTGATACGATAAAACAGGTCTTCCCTGAATAACTTCTGCTTAACCATCTGCTCAATAGTCTGATTAGAGGCAAAGACAAAGCGGGTATCAACCGGAATAGGTTTTTGTCCACCCACTCTCCAGAGAAGTTTTTCTTCCATAACCCTAAGTAATTTTTGTTGCATAGACGGAGACATATTAGAAATCTCGTCTATGAAAAGCGTTCCGCCTGAAGCGAGTTCAATATAACCTTTTTTATCTTCTATAGCGCCGGTAAAAGCGCCTTTGGCATGGCCGAAAAGCGTACTTTCAACAAGCGTTTCGGGAAGCACCCCGCAATTGAACGGTAAATAGGATTTGTTTATACGCAGGCTATTATTATGTATGGCATTGGCAATAAGTTCTTTTCCGGTTCCTGTTTCTCCCTGGATTAAAACCGGCATATCCGTAGGAGAAATCTTTTCTATAAGATGATAAATTTCTTGCATTGAGGGGGAATTGCCGACAATGGTATATTTATTAACCGAATTTTCGTAACGGTCATCAAGGGTTTGAACCAATATCTGCGGGATAAACCTGGATTCATGTTTGGTTTTACCCTGTAATTGTTGATAGAGCCTGTCAAATTCCCTGGTTTTTTCATACAGCCAAATCGTATCCAGTTTAGATAAAACAGGCTTTATCCTGTTTTCTATAGAGCTGGCTTTACGCGACAGCCCTTTAAGAGAATAGCATTTGCATAAAAGGAATCCGGCTTCACAGGCAAGGTTATTTAATTTCAAGCATAATGCTTCTTTCATTATGTCCGGCAAAATCCGAAACGCGGAATCCAACTGGTTTTCCAAAAGGTCAATGGCAGCAAGATGTATTTTCGCTTCAAGGATGCCGCGCGGGAAATCCGCTTGCTCGCATGCTTTAAGGGATATCTGAAAAGACTGGCGTGCCTGGCGATAGTCTTTTATTGACATCAGATACTCGCCTTTAATGTGCATATAATCCATGAAGTATATCTCGCCGGACGGGGACAGCAGGGAAGGTGAAAGTTTTTGTTCAATAATTTGCCCTGCTTTCCCCAAATCGTTTTTATATAAATAACAATAAGCTAAATTAATCAGGGTCGAAACATACATTTCCTTATTCATTGGAAACGTGTAACTCGTGAGTTTTTGGCAGTATTGCTCTACTTTATGGAATTGGCTTAAAGCCTGATTGATATGCATCATAACCAGGAAATTAAGCCCCATCTTAAACGAAGCATACGCGACGCGAACTTGTTCAAGATTATGTTTTGAAGCGGTTAAGTATGCTTTATAGAAAGCATCCAGCGAGCGGGCATATTCCGCAAGGCTAAAACAAGCAAATCCCAGATGGCAATATAAAAGGTGTTCTTCAAAAGGCGAATAAGAAAGGGAAGGGAGTTTCCTTAGCGCCTTTTCGCCCAAACGCTTGGCGTTATCCCAATCCTGTTTATCCAAGGCGGACCTAATTTGTTCCAGACAATCAGATAATGGTTTAGATTCTCTTCGTTCACTACGAGTGCGTTTTGGCATGGTTCCATTTATACAAAAAGAAGGGGCGACTGTCAAGACCCGTTAGAGATTTTATTTAACTATTGTTTCTCATCAAAACAACTTTTAATAATAATGCTTCATTTTTCTCCTAAACCAAAACTCCAGCAAATTTCTAACGGGTCAAGTTCAAATTTAACAACCATAGGATTATATTGACGAAAACATTGCTTTTCTTATAATTAAACATAGTGAAATCTCAAAGGCTCATGACTGTCTACCGCGAGCGCGCCATACTGGTCGGAACTATTTCTCCCCGACACTTTGGGCGGGACTCCACTTACGTTTCGCCTAAAGACCATCAGGAAGATGATCCGCTGGCCGAACTGGAGCAACTGGCTATTACAGCCGGCGCCATCGTTGTGGAAAAGATAACTCAGAAAAAGCAAAAGCCTGATGTCGCTTATTATATCGGCCGTGGCAAGGTCTCCGAACTAAAAGAATTAGCGGATAAAAACGATATCGATACAGTGATTTTTGATAACGACCTCTCGCCCGGACAGATACGTAACCTGGAAAACGAGCTGAAGATAAAAGTGCTTGACCGGACGGAACTTATCCTGGATATCTTCGTCACGCACGCCAGGAGTTTGCAGGCAAAACTGCAGGTGGAGCTTGCACAGCTTGAATACACGCTTCCCCGCTTAACGCACCTGTGGTCACATCTTTCCAAGATTGAAGGAGGCGTCGGCATCGGTCAGAGGGGTCCGGGCGAAAAGCAGCTGGAAATGGACCGCCGCATCGCGCGCGACCGCATCACCAAGCTGAAACGGGAAATCGAGGATATCAACCAACACCACAAGCGCACCACGGAAAACCGCTCGTCTTATTTCAATATCGCCCTCTTAGGATACACCAACGCCGGCAAATCCGCCCTGATGAACGCCTTAACCGGCACGGATTGCCTGGTGGAAAATAAATTATTCTCCACTTTGGACACCAAAACCCAACTATGGAACCCGGCGAATCATTATAAAGTCCTTTTAAGCGATACGGTCGGTTTTATCCGCAATCTTCCACACCACCTGGTCGCCTCTTTTAACGCAACTTTACAGGAAGTCATTGATGCGGATTTGCTCCTCCATATTGTGGATGTCTTTCAGCCGGGAATCGACCAGCGTATCCAGGCAGTTGATAAAGTATTGGAAGAACTCGGTTGCAGCCAGAAACCGCGACTCTTGGTATTCAATAAGATAGATAAAATAGACCCGCTTGAGATGCAGATAGTCAGCAAGGAATTCCCGGATTCTGTTTTCATTTCGGCTAAAAATAAACAAGGGCTTGATGCACTCGCCGGAAGAATCGTGGAATTCATCGCCAAAGACGAAACACTATCGACATTCTCCGTTTCAGCCGGAGACGGCAAGTTCCTTTCTTATCTGGAAGAAATGGGCAATATCATTTCAAAAACGTACCGTGACGGAATGGTCCGGATAAAAATACGCCTGTCTCCGCATGCTAAGGCAAAAGTGATGGGTTATCTGGAAGCCAATAAAAACAAGGCTAAATAGCCTGGCTTTTGGAAATGATTACCGGTCGGTGTTTTCTGCCACCTGTCCCTGTTTCAGCTTTCTTCTCATTTCATCCCATGGAAAAAGCTTGCCAGGGCAATCTGTCTTGCCTTTATCAACGCTTGAATGACCTATGATATTTTCTAAAGGAATATGGTAATCCCTCTGCAGCCTTTTCAGTAAATCATTCAACGCGCTCATTTGCGCCTTGGTCGGCTTGTCTTTCTCAAAATCTCCCACCAGGCAGATACCGATTGATTGCTCGTTCATGTTGGCGTCAAAGCAATGCAGCCCGGGAATCTTCCTAAACCAGCGCTCGCCCACCTCAACCTCGCCGTTCCCGGATTTGGTGCCGTTGCCGATGACGTAATGATAGGCCAACCCGTCCTTCATTTTCATTTCTTCCCTGTGGTAACGGTCAAATATCCTGGCATTGCCGCTTTTGGTCGAGCTGTGATGAATCACCACGTATTTCCAGGGAGAGGAACTTATTTGAGTTGACGTTACGGCCTCCGGTATTTCTATTTTCATCTGACCTTCCGCGGTGGATTTCTTTTTACCGGTAAGTTCTTCAAATGAATCGTTGATGTTTTTATCCGTTGTGAAAAGATATGTAGCGACCAGGAGCGATACGACCGCACCGATGCTGAGGATAAAATCAAATATCCTGACCATACGAATATCATATCGTCAAGACATGGGAAACATCTTTAATGATTTAAGAAATGCTTATAACCAGTTTCGTATTTTTATTAAAGCGGCTTCATGAATTGTTTCTTCGGTAAGAATATTTTGGAGAATATTCCTAAGGTTGCTGTTCGAAGCCAACTTAACGCATTTCTTATAAATCGAAATGGCTTTCTTTTCTGAAGCAAGATGGCTCCGGACGATTTCCGCCGGGGTTTTCATGCCTTCCGTAAATCCAAAGTCCCATTCAGCCGTTCCGCCCAACCGGCTGATTTCCAGCGAAACCAAATCAGCATGCCGGCTTTCCGCCTGCCCGAAATTGTGGAAAAGCTGGACCAGCCATGGATGTTTCGCGAAAGATGTGGCGTGCCTCGGATACAGGAAAATATCGCTGTATTCCATCCGCAAAGCCTTTTGCAGGTAGGTAACAAGTTTTTCCTTATTATCCGCCATTTATTATTGGATCTTAATCGCTTCAGCCGGGCATGATTCAGCTGCTTCCTTGCAGCAAGCTTCTGCGCTCGCCGGGACCGGATTAACCTTGACCTTGGCAATATCATCCGTTCCCATCTCAAAAACGTCAGGGCATGTTTCCACGCAAAGCCCGCAACTGGTGCATGCTTCTTTATCTACAATTGCTTTCATGTTCATTCTTCCTTTCTAAAATCTAATCAAATGCGTTAAAATTATATATTCCCTTAAATAAAGGGTCAAGGATTTTCACCACCCTATTTTTATAAATATCACATCTGGAAATAGCCGATAATTACAATATGATTTACCTGCGTCTTCCCGGAATGCTGTTTATCATATTGTCCGTTATCGCGCCGGTATTGTATCTCAAATTCAGCGATTTGCACTTTTTCCAGCCTAAAGATTATCTGATGGTCGCGCTTACATTTGCCGGCTCCTTGACGTCCGGTATCTGCCTCTTGGTCCTGGCACAGTGGAAAAAGATGGCCCAGCCGATTCCCCCTCCACCTCCGTCTTCATATCCGCGGGTGGAATTCAAAAAGCCCGTGGTCCACAAAAAGGCATCCAGGCACAATATGAAACCGGCGACCGAAGCTGATTTTGTGGTTTTCTCAGATGATAACAAACCGGATTTCAATACCCTGATGGAGGATTTCAAGAATTATATTAAATTGGAAGCATGGGGAATGGCTCTAGCCAAGGCAAATGAAATACTGCATTATTATCCCGATAAGCCGGAAACCGCCAAGGTGCGCGCGAACCTTTCCTTCCTTACCCAGCAGATAAAAAAAGAGTCACCGCAGGGATGATTTCCTCATTATATCCTTTATCATCTCAGGCGTCAGCTTCAGTCTCTTAAGCTTTACGCCCTCATTCAATCTCAATGCCTGTTTGTAAGCCTCAAGCGCTGCCGGGATTTCATCAATCGCCTCAAGCGCTTTGCCAAGCCTATACATATATTCCGGCTTGGTCGGGTATAAAGAAACCGCATTACTGAAACATTCCGCGCTTTCCTTTAGCCTCTCATCTCGCCGGCGCATGAAAGAAACCTTTTGCGCGATATCCGATTCTGTTTTAATCCATTCCGCTAACATCTCCGCATCCTCCTGCAGAAACGTCCCTTTCATAAAATAAAGCGAGGCGGAAAACGGGCTTAGTTCTATTGCCTTATTAATATATCCATAAATAACTTTCTGCCATACGTCAAACCTTACTTTTTCCGGCTTATTAACCATATGTAAAAAAGGAGCCATTACTAGATTCGGCCTGATATCCCAAGTATTACTCTCCAACGCCATGGCTAACTTTTTTCCCGCTTCCACCCTGCCGGATATCAATTCTTCCTGGCTCATATCAATCATATAATCAACCAATATCAACCTCGGCACAAGCCACAGGTTCACCAGAAAAACTATGGCAAGTGCGACTGCCAATACCGTTGCCTTAAGCACGAAACCGGTTTTGATGATATGCTCTTTACTTTTAAATACCAGCCCCACCAGCAATCCCCCGGCCAGCCAGATGCTCATGGAAAGCCCGGCCTCGGAGAAGTTAAAATCAACCAAACTATGCAAAAGGAATCCGCAAATCCCGGCAATCAATCCCGTAATGTAATAATTAGTGATGGGTATCCTATATATTAAAAGGAAAGAAACCAGCCAGATGATAAAGAATACAGCCAACCCTATTTCCGGGATATCCGATATGGCAAAGACTCCCTGAAATGCCTGTGCCAATAAGAATGCAACGAACGCCCCTATGATAACGCCTACCACCACACCTTTTCCCTCTCCCCCTCTGGGAGATGCCGGGAGAGGGGTATTTTCCTCTGTTTTAAGATTGTTTATCCCCTTAAACCCGCGGATAAGGATAATAAGCCAGATAGTGCAAAAAGTTATAATGCCGATAATTCCCAATTCGGAAAACACTTCCAATAAAACATTATGCGCCGTAGTCGTTTCCCCTGCCCAGACCGGCTTATACATCGTATAGGGGTCGGCGAAGTTGGACAGCCCCACCCCGGTCCATAAATTATTCTTAATCACCCCCCAGGCGCCTTGCCAGTAGCCGAACCGGGTTTGCATAGATTCGTTCCCCCAAAGTGCCCAGAATAATACCGCCAGCCCGATAATCACAACAGGCGGCACGATAAAACGCAACGGTTTATTGAATCGATTCCACAACGCGATTGTAAACAATAAGATAATGCTTATGAGGGCCGCCACCCAGGCGCCTTTTGCGCCCGTTGAGTAAAGAATGAAGCTCATAAGGACAAGCAATAACCAATAACCAATTACCAATTTCCAATTACGTTTAAGAAACGAATAGATGGAACACGCTAAAAAAATCGGGATAACCAAAACGAGAAATCCACCCAAAGAGTTCTGGTAGATAAAAGTCCCGAAAGGCTCGTTGGCATTGACGCGTGACATGAATTCTTCCTCTAATTCCTGCGGGACACTCGTCCCTCCTGAGGAATTCGCAATAATCGTTTGTCTCATCTCCTCCAATCCCCAGAGATACTGGTAAAGGGCGAAACAAACTATCACCGCTCCGGTCGCCAGGAAAACACCGCTTATTAGACGAACAACTGACAACTGATAACTGACAACTCCCATTACGAGTTGTATGACCAGATAAAACAGCATTATATCGCCCAGCCAGATAAAAGCCGTGCCGAATGCCGCGAATTTGTATCCTGCCCATAAAGGCGAAAGGATAATCGTTATAGCCCAGACCAAAAGCAATCCGCCCAAGCCCAAAAGATTAATCAGCCTAAGCTCACCTGAAAACGCCTGATAAACCAGACGAATAAGAAAGGCAATAATGATAAAAGAAGTGATAAAGATATTCACTCCGGTTCCGGCAGTGCTCCCGCAGACCAGGAGTTTTAGGACTATGGCGCAGCTCAAAAGCCCCAAGACCAATAGATGAAAAATACGTGCCATGATGGCTATAGTATAGATATTTTCCCCCTGTCTTCAAGTAAAATACTTCACCGGCTGTTAAACGGCCCCAACAGAATACTTTTTAACCCATAACTAATTTAACTTTAAACTCCGGTAAATTATTGACATTTCCGCTAACAATGATATCTTACCGTAAAAAGATTGGATAAACCATGGAAAGAATACCAACCAGACATGTTCTGCAAAACACCGTCGTACAGTGGATAGTTTCCATAGCTATTTACCTGGCGCTCGGCGGGTTTTTCATGTGGTATTACTCTGTGCGAGGCTACTCTTACGATTTATTTACAGTCAATAAAGGCATCGCCCTGGCGGCGCTTTTTTCGATATGCATTTCCATATCCCTGGGGCCTCTTTCCAGGTTTATCATTTTCATCGGCAAACTTTTACCCTACCGGCGCACCCTGGGAATGATTGGCGCATACATGGTTGTTGCGCATATAACGCTTTCGTTTTTCTTTCTCCCTGAAATATTTCCCCTGGAATGGTTCCTGGAACACTGGCCGACTATCATCTTCTGCATCCCGGCCGTTTTACTGCTCCTGATGATTGCCCTGCTTTCCTATCCATCGGGATTTAAATGGCTGGTTAAAAAGAAATTACAGTTCTTTCCGAAATTCGTCTGGCTTGCACTGGGTTTTGCTTTAGGGCATATCCTCTTTTTAGGGAAAATACCTGATTGGATAGAATGGATTAAAACATTTTACACTCCTTTGCCCCATGCTACCTTACCGGCAAGTATTTTTTGTATCATAGTGCTATTTTTGAAATTGCTCGATATCATATGGGGTAAACGAAACCATTAAAAAACGCCCCTGTTGTGTTTCAACTGTCTCATTTATCATAAAGCCTCATTTACTTTAAAAGAAACCGATTTTTCCAAACTTCAATATATCTCACTACCTAATACCATATAATCATTGGTGTTATGATAAGGTAGGATTTAAATATCTGTCTCAATAACAATAATTTAAGCCAGAACAGTCTCATTAATAGCGATTAAATGATACAGTTTTATCACATAATTTAACTATCGTCTTTTATTTAATGCCTTTATTTATAATGGGTTAGATACATCTACAGCATTTATACTCTTATTGGCACGATATTTGCTATATTATAGCTTATGTTGCATACTAGAATGATAACACCCCTATCAAAGATAAATCTCTTTATCAAAGGAAGGGCAAACTGGTTTACAATAGCGCTCTTTTTTTTATTATTAAGCATCATCAGTTTTGGTATTAGCGGTTTTTGCAATAAATATGAAGGAAATGAAACCGAAGTCGGAAGCAGCGGGATAAGCCAGATTACTTCGCCTGCACCGCCCGGCGGAACGGTTGATATCCCGATTACCGCCACACTCTCGTGGGAAATTGTTCCCGGTGCAACTCATTATGCGGTTTATTTCGGTTTAACTACGGACGGCTTGAGCCCGGTTACAAATACGATGTTGACTAATTATGAGCCGGGAATTCTTGAATATAACACTACTTATTACTGGCGGGTAGATCCTAATAACATTAATCAGGTTGTCATCGGACAATTGTGGTCTTTTACTACGATGGCTCAAGCAACAAATTCTCCGCCGCAGGCAAACACTCCCAATCCGGCAAATGGCGCCACTAATATTCCAGCTGCCTGCCAGCTTTCCTGGGCTGCGGCAACCGGGACGAATTCTTATACGATTTATTGCGGAACATCCTCTCCTCCTCCCTTAGTAACAACCTCCACAGTAACAGCTTATCATCCGGGTATTCTTGCCTACAACACCACCTATTACTGGCGGATAGATTCCAATAATAACGCTGGGACCACCCAGGGAGTAGTATGGAGTTTTAAAACCAAAGCACCGCCGGTAAATCCGCCAGCTCAGGCAACAAATCCAACGCCGGCGAATGGCGCAACGAATATTATTGCAAATACCCAACTATCATGGGCTATGGCCACCGATGCCACTTCTTATGACGTGTATTTCGGAACAGTTAACCCGCCGCCGCTCAAAATAACCACCCTTGACACAACCTATAACCCGGGAACGCTTAATAATAATACCGCTTATTATTGGCGGGTAAATTCCAAGAATATCGTCGGAACCACCCAGGGAGCAGTATGGAACTTTACCACACGGGCACAAGAAACCGCTCCCAATCCGCCATCCGGATTAACGGCTACGGCATTATCATCTTCCCAGGTGGTCATCTCCTGGACCGATAATTCCGGCGATGAAACCGGCTTTATCGTGGAACGCAAAACCGGTCCCGCCGGCACATATGCGGTAATTACCACTCTGCCTGCAAATACCGGTGTGTACACGGATATCAGCGCAGCGCCCTTCACCACCTACTATTACCGGCTGGCGGCATGCAATGCCTCAGGAAATAGCGCTTATTCCAATGAAGCTTCTGCCGTCACTTTCAACCGGATTGCTTCCGGCACTATGGTCCTGCAGTGGAAAGCCGAAGGCGACAATCTCAGAATCAGGGTCAGCGCACCGGCTACCGGCTGGATCTCTGTCGGGTTTGACGCGACTAATAGGCATCAGGACGCAAATATCATCATAGGTTACATCAGTAACGGCAGGCTGTTTATCCAAGACGATTACGGCACAGGCTCCACCACCCACTCCTCCGATATTTCGCTGGGCGGGACCGATAACATCACGGAGAAAACCGGCGCCGAAGCCAACGGGACCACCGAACTGGTTTTTACGATTCCGCTTAATTCAGGCGATTCACGCGATAAACCGCTCGTTGTCGGCAATAGTTATAATGTAATACTGGGTTACGGCAACACGGATAATTTTACCGGCATGCATGCGTTCGCTAGAACTATAAATATAAAGATTCAATGAGCTTTTTTAAGCAGAAAGGATTCTCGGCATGAAAAAGATATTAGTGGTTTTAGGCTTGCTGGCATTACTCGCCCAGTCCGTATCGGCAGATGAAGCAGAAAACGCGCCATCCGAATTAACGGCAACTTCCTTATCTTCTTCCGAGGTCGTTATCTCTTGGTCGGATAATTCCTCTGATGAAACCGGCTTTGTCATCGAACGCAAAACTGCTGTCACCGGCACTTATGCGGCGATTGTCACAACGACCGCCAATACGACCGTTTATACCGATACCGCGCTGTCATCATTCACCACGTATTATTACCGCCTCTCGGCAGTTAATGACACGGAAACGAGCGCCTATTCCAATGAGGTTCCTGCCGTTACATTCAACCGGACGACTGCCGGTGATATGGTTCTGCAGTGGAAAGCCGAAGGCAATAATCTCAGAATCAGGGTCAGCGCACCGACTGCCGGCTGGGTTGCAGTCGGTTTTAAAACTGCCGCGGGCAAAAAGGACGCTAATATCATCATGGGATACGTTAAAAAGAACGGGGTATTTATCGAGGATAATTACGGCATAGGCGCCACGAACCACGCCGCCGATACTGCCGGGGGAGGAACCGATAACGTCACGGAGAAAACCGGCACCGAAGCCAAAGGGACCACCGAACTGGTTTTCACTATCCCGCTCGATTCCGGCGATGACCGGGATAAAAAACTCGTCGTCGGCAATACCTACAATACGATGCTGGCTTACGGCAAAACGGATAATTTTACCGGCATGCATACGTTTTTCAGGGTCATAAAGATAAAAATCCAATGATAAAAAAAATATTGCCTATCTTGCTCCTGGTTGGATTAATTATCCTGCCGGTCTTGGCGGATGAACCGGAAGAGGAGACGGAAGAAGAATCCCTGGAATATGTTTATTTTCCTTCAGAAATGATTAACCTGAAAATGCCCAACCAGCAGGAGCCGCATTCGCTGATTTTCATCATCACGCACCGCTTCTACGGTGAGTTAAACCATAACCCCATGGAAACCGCCAACCTCTTATTCGGCATTAAATATATCGCTTCTCCCAAGGTGGAACTGGAAGCGCTCTACGGAATGAACCAGAATGAATACAGCATCGGCGCCGGTTATTATTTCCTGAACTCAGGGATTATACACGGCCAATTCAATGCCACCCTTTTTGATTATAAGGACATTGCCTTTGAAGAAAGAAGCATCAATGCTTTTTACCAGCTCTCTATGGATACCAAGCCGCTTTTCAAGCATGTTACGCCGGTGGTTAATGCCGGTTATGACGGCTACTATGAAAGGTTCGGCTACGGCTTCGGCTTAAAAATAGCTTTCAATATCGCGAACTCAACGGTAAAAAAAGTAAACATCATCAGCGAATATTATCCTATTACGGATCCCGAAGCAGGAATCACCCAGCCCAAGCCGGTCTCCTGTTTCGGCATCGGCATAGATACCTTCCGGCACAATTTTGTCCTCCAGGTGACTAACGGCAACGAAGCGGGTGTCAGGCGGCTTATGCTGGGCGCGCCTGACGACGAGCTTCACTTCGGTTTTAATATACTCGTGAAATTCTGAAAGGATGGCGTGGCATGAAAAAAATAGTATTGGCTCTTTTCTGTCTGGCAATAATGGCAATCAATAATGGTTTCAGTTGCAATACCCACGACGAACAGGTGTCATCCGGCTCTTCCGGCGCCGCCGTAGGACAGGTGACGGCCGCGGGTGTTACCATGAAGTGGTCTGTGGTGGGAACCGATTTATCCGTAACACTCAGCGCCCAGACTGCCGGCTGGGTCGCGGTCGGGTTTAACCCTACCAACAGGCACCAGGGCGCCAATATTATCATCGGCTATGTCAGCGGAGGCGTGGCATTTATCGAGGACAACTTCGGCAACGGCCCTACCACCCATGTTACCGATGGAATCCAAAACGTTACGGAAAAAACCGGGACCGAGGCCGGCGGCATTACCGAAATAAGTTTTAAAATACCGCTTAATTCCGGCGACGCCCAGGACCAGCCGCTGGTTGTTGGGACCAACTGCACGATAATATTGGCTTACGGTCCGGCGGATAATTTCACCACCCAACACACCAGTATGGGGACTGCGCTTATCAGAATCCAATAATCCAGGCGATGATTTCCCGTTTACTACTTGACAATCACCCATTTTTTCTATATAACCAATATCATGAAAACCGGAAAGCCTCTATCCGACCAGCCCGACAGCCTGCCTGCCGGAAAGGCAGGTCTGGCGGGTTACCTGGAACAAATCAAATCCGCCAATACCAAACAAAACTGGATTCAAGTAAAGCGCCTGGGGAAAATCGTTTTAAAAAACCTGCCTAATCTGGCTTATTCTCCATCCGAAGAATATCTTTTGTTTCGCCGGCTGGGTGTCGCCCATTATCATTTGGCGGAATATTCAAACTCCCTGGACTTTTTCTACAAAGCATTCCTGGCCGCCTTCAGGCATAAACTCAACCAAGCCGATATCGCCTGCGCGATTTTTATGATGGGAAGCAATTTTATCGCTATCAGGAATATACCGCAAGCCCTGGCTCATTTCCAGAAAGTGGAAGAATACTATAAAAAATACGGGGATAATAATCCTCCGATGGATAAAGATATCTATATTGATACGCTTTTAAGCCTGGCGTATTGTTATCTATATAAAAATGATACGGAAAAAGCACGTGAGATTATAGAAGAAAAACTTTCTGTTTACCGGCCGGACGCGTTTGACGGAATCAGCTTTATAGATTACACCCACCTTAAAGGGGAATATCTGGCGGCAGCCGAAAAATACGCCGATGCCCGTAAATGTTTTGACGAATGTATCACGATGGGAAAACAAATTAACTTCCCGGTAAGCATCCTCGAAGCAAAAATACACCTGGCCCTAATTGATATCATGGAAAGCGAAACAGATAGCGGCATCCAAACCTTGCGCGCCGTAATGAAAGAAAGCCGGAAGTTAAAGCTAAACGACCTCTTCTGTGAATCAGGGCTCCTTTTAAGCAAATGTTACATCATTCAAGGTCTTCCCGATAAAGCCGTGCTTATCGAAAACAGGATTAAGCTTAATTTGTCCAAACTTGACACGGTTTGGCTCTATGAAAAAATGCGCGAGTTCGAAAAACTCTACCGCCAATTAACCACCGTATCGAAAGTCAAATCGCAAATCGCTCCCGAAATACTCGTTCGCACCCTTAATTCACGTTATGAAAAATCACCCCATAAAGAAATTGTCATAGGCGTCACTCCCTTAATGCAGGAAATCTGGCAACTGTTAGAAAAAATTGCTCCGACCGATTTGCCCGTTTTAATCCAGGGGGAAACCGGCACGGGAAAAGAACTCATCGCCCGCGCTATCCACCAAAACAGCCTGCGGGCATCCCGTTCCTGCCTCGGATTTAATTCCGGAGCGGTTGCCGAAACTCTTTTGGAAAGCACGCTTTTCGGCCATGCCAAAGGCGCTTTTACCGGCGCTATTGAAGAGAAAAAAGGCTATATTGAACTCGCCTCCGGCGGAACGCTTTTCGTGGATGAGATTGCCAATATGTCGCTTGGTATGCAGCAAAAACTTCTAAGGGTCATGGAAGAAAAACTTCTCTGGCGTGTCGGTGACTCAAAACCAATTCAGATAGATACCCGTTTTATCTTTGCCAGCAATCAGGATATTGAGCAGATGGTCAAGAACAAAACCTTCCGTGAAGACCTGTTCTATCGTATCAACGCCATTGTAATTAACCTTCCGCCTCTGCGCGAACGCGGGGATGACATTCCCTTGCTGATAAACCACTTCCTCTCCAAATATAAAACGCATGACGCCCAACGCATGACGCAAGACTCACAACGCATAACGCCCGACGCACAACGCCTCCTCTCCTCCTACCCCTGGCCCGGCAATATCCGCGAACTGGAAAACGAGATAAAACGTATCTGCGTATTATACCCAAATGCAAAAACCATCGAAGAACCAATACTCTCAGATTCAATCAGAAATTATAAAAAAACGCCCGAACCGTTTAAACAAATCTTGAACATGAAAGAAGCAACTGATGCCTTCCAAAGGAGCCTTATCATCGAAACGATTAGCCAATGCCAGGGCAATATGACCCAAGCCGCCCGCCAGCTCGGCTATGCGCGCCAAAGCCTTTACGATAAAATGAAACAGCTTAAGATAACTCCGGAAACTGTCGTGAAAAAGTAACACCTGTCAGATTTCCCTGACACCACCCGTCAAAACTAATTCATACTATATTTGCTCTTTCAGCCTAACTCCTTTATTCATATCAAATTAGGGCTTGTCGGTATTTCTCTGTTTTTAGGCATTTCTGGCACGATATTTGCTATACATTATAGTTGATAAGAAATAAGGTGATAAGTTAATACGAGGCTATGCTCCTTATAAACTTATTATCGTATCAACTTATATACTTACAAGGAGAACTGTTATGAATAAAACAACATTAAACACCTGTCTCGGAAGAATGGATTTATCTCTTCCCGCAAACTAATTCTGAAGAGCATTATTTCTTTAAAAATGGCTGTTTAGTGAGCTGGAAGAAAACCGCCGTATGAAAATGGAGGTGATTTATGCGTAACACGAAAGTTTGCGAAGCGAAGTGCGAAACGACAGTGGAGTCCCGACCTAATCGGGGTAGTCCCGACGCACGTCGGGGGAATTTTGGATTTTGTGTATTATTAATTATTTGGAGCTTGGGTTTTGGTGCTTGGGATTTGTGTGCGGACTCCTGGTCCCAGACCACCTTTACCGATGGGACATTTAATAGCACGATGAGCGCTACCAGTGGCAGCGATGTAAGTCTTTTTGTATCCATTGATGCTGGTAATGGCACGGATGGTGCAATAACCGTTGCCGCGGCAAAAAATATTAATACGGATACCATTGCCGCCGGCAGGACTGTCGCCGATGGCTGGAACTCACGCGTTTCCGCCCTTACGGCAAATACAGCTACATTAGTAACCACACCTCCTGTTAATACTTTTGCAGTCGGTGACGAAGTTATTTTAATCAGTCTCAAAGGCATCTCTGCGGCTTATGGTAATGTTGGATTATATGAATTCCTTCGTGTCCAGTCAGTTGCTGGTAATATAATTACCTTTACCGCCAATAAAATTAACTGGTACGGTGATGGCGCTAATGATACCAATGTCGGAACAAATCAAGTCGTGATGCTCCAGCGGGTGCCTAATTATACTGATGTAACGATTAATATCGGCGGCTCACTTGCCTGTTCGGCTTTTGATGGGACAAAGGGAGGGATTCTTATCGTTAAAGCTACCGGAACAGTTACGGTAAATGCGCTGAATGGTATAAATGCGAGTGACCGCGGATTTAGGGGCGGCGTTGGAGGCGGTTACTCCAGTCGTTCGGGTGGTGGTGAGTCATATAATGGCACGGGTGGTGCCGGTGGTGTAAATGGAGATGGATATAGTCCTCGTAGCGTTGGTTTAGCGGGTCAATCCGGCCAAGGTGGCGGTGGCGGCGCTGGTGCGTATGATAGTACTCTTGGTACTGCAGCCGCTGGCGCGCTTGGTTCAGGTGGTGGTGCTGGCGGCGGCAGTGGTTACTACTCCAGTAACGATATTGGTGGTGGTGGCGGCGGCGGCGGTAATGGAGGAACAGGCGGTGGCGGCGTGGGTGGCGGAGGTACGGCCGGGGCTGGTTCAGGAACTAACGGTGGTAATGGTAGTGCGGGGGTGGGTACCCGCTCTGCCGGTGGCGGCGGCGGCGGTGGGAACGATGGTCGGGCAGATTCTTCCGGGCTGGGTAATCGGGCATATATGGGTGGCGGTGGTGGTGCCGGTGGCGGCGGTTTTGAAGGTACGACATCTACCGCCGGACAACCCGGAGGCAATGGCGGAGGTATAATATTTATCTGTGCTAATAATATTAACGTTGC
The DNA here is from genome assembly GCA_016207825.1 of Planctomycetota bacterium. Classification (NCBI taxonomy): domain Bacteria; kingdom Pseudomonadati; phylum Planctomycetota; species Planctomycetota bacterium. The sequence goes on from JACQZI010000005.1 coordinate 20,610, forward strand.
CTCAGGTGCATCTATTGCCGCAAATGGAGCAAACGGAGGAGCTGTCGGCACCTATGTAGGTGGTGGTGGCGGTGGGGCTGGTGGTTCTATAATTCTGAACTCAATCAGCGTGTCTAATTCAGGTTCCGTCACTGCTATTGGCGGTTCAGGAGGTTCCAATGCTCTTTCCGGCGGCGCGGGTGGTGGTGGTCGAACATATGCTCGGTATGTGGCTTTCAGCGGCACTGCACCAACCCCAAATTACTCAAGTGGAAATCCATCATCATATACTACTGCCGGCACCTATGTTTCATCGCTGATTAATTTGACTGGTCTTTCCTCTTGGGGTATTTTAACCTATACACGAACCGCTCCGGCAAATACCACCTTTACAGTTGACGTCTTAAAGGCCATAGATAATTCCATCCTGGTTTCTAACGTTGCTTCCGGCGTTAATCTTTCATCGGTTCTTCCATCGCCGTTATGCTATGCCATCAGGCTCCGGGCTAACTTTTCTACTTCAGATAATACCCAAACCCCGACCCTTTCTGACTGGGGAATAAACTACACAAGCGGCGGGACGACCATCACCACCACCAACTGGACGGATTTGGTTAACGGGCAATCCGTCCGGATGGGACAATCTATCGCCCACGTTAAATTTGAAATGAAAACATTTGATGGCACTGCCCGCTGGAGACGTTTCCGTATCGATAAAGGATTAAAAACATACACAAACCTTGCCTGCCCGGATTCTAAAATAGAAGTTCAGGTCTGGTGCGATACAAATGCCAATGGTTTCTGGGATACCGGCGATACGTTCATCGCTAAAGGCAATTTTACCAACGGCACGTGTTATCTCAATATGAAACAATGGCAGGTAACGACTACCACCAAGACTTATTATATCGTGTATAAATTAGCCAGTGATATCAGCGGCGGCACCCGCGCCGGGGTGAAGATAGCGGATAGCAGCTATCTTGAATTTGAAAATGCCACTTGTATCGGAGTGCCATAAGTTCTCCGCCAGAGGCAGGGCGCAGGATGTTACAAGGGATTATAGGAGGTTACAAGATGTTACCGAAAACATGTATCTCATTAAATCCCCTCTTGAGAGGGGTCAGGGGTGTGTTATCTTCTGTCTTTCTTCTCTCATCTCTCATCTTTCCCCTCTCTGTTTCTGCCGGTTCTTTCCCTAACTTTGACAACTCCGGCGGCGGCTCCTGGACTACCGGCTACTACCGTCCCATCTCCATCACCAATACCGCCGGCGCCCAGACCGATTATCAAGTTGCGGTAACTCCATTTGGCCCGGAATATGAAGAAAACAATGGGAATGTCACGTATAATGGGACATGGAATGTTTACAATAATGTAAATTGCAGCCGCGGTTCCCAAAAATGGTCAACCACAACGAACAACACCGCAACTTTTTCCTTTAATGGCACCGGTGTTACATGGGTTTCAACAAAGAACGCAGATTATGGTATTGCTAAAGTCTACATCGACGATGTCTATCAGCAAAACGTAGACCTTTATAATTCAACGAATATATTCCAGCAAGCTGTTTATACTAAAGATGGGCTGGCAAATGGGTTTCACACAATTAAAGTGGAAGTAACCGGCACAAAAAACGCTTCGTCTACTAATTATTATGTTACCATAGACGCGTTTGATACCGGCAACTTTATCAATAACTCCGGACTGGTCGGCTCGTGGCACTTCTCCGAAAACTCCGGCACCGCCGCCGCCGATATGTCAGGCAATGGCAATAACGGAACGTTAACTAACAGTCCAATATGGGTAGACGGCAAGTTCGGAAATGCATTATCCTTTGATGGAGCGAATGATTATGTAAGCGTGTCGGATAATAATGCGTTAACATTTGGCAACGGGACAACCGATTCGCCTTTTTCAATAGAATTATGGGTATACCCTAATTCTGCGAGTGGTGCTGTTATAGCAAAAGCAACTGCTTCTAATGCCGGTGAATATTATATCACAACTGCCGGAGGAAATTTATATTTCAGGCTGGTAGATAATAGCGCCAGTGGTTATATAGGAATATATGCCGTGATTTCCCAAAATCGATGGACTCATATCACAGCAGCTTATGATGGCAACGGTATTTCCGGAATGAGATTATATTTTAATGGCGTCTTGCAGGCAACAACTGCGTCAAGTTCAGGCAGTTATACCGCAATGGAAAATCTTGCTACCAATCTTAAAATAGGCGAAAGAGAGAGTGGCAGTAACTATTTTAACGGTCTCATTGACGAAGTCCGCATCTATAACCGGGCGCTCACCGCCGCCGAAATCACCACCCGCTATAACTACTACACCAACAAACTCACAGGCGATTATTCTGATATCCGCTTCGCCCTTAGTCCTCCCCCAAATTCCGGCAATGAACTTTCTTACTGGCAGGAGACTGATAACAAGTTCTGGCTGAAGATTCCCAACCTGCCCGCTGGCGATTCTTATATCTATATGTATTACGGCAACCTAAGCGCGGAAAATTCAAGCGACGAAAACAATGTCTTCGGGTCGGCAACTTCTAACCTCGCCCTGGGTAAAACATATACTAAATCAGAAGCCCCCTCCGGCTCTTATCCGGATACAGGCAATGCTGAATTTACCGACGGCCAGCCTGATGAAACATGGGCGGATTCTTTTGGTTATGGTAAACCAAGCACCAATTATTGGCTGGAAATCACCGTTGATTTAACTTATTCCAAGCTGATAAAGAATCCGATTTTGTATACCGGCGGCGGAACTGGATATCGGGCGCATTATGTGGAAATCTACGGCAGTCCTGATAACACCGCTTTTTACCTGATTGGTTCCGCAGGAAATTTGAATTTAGGCACCGCGGATATAGGAATTTCCCCACTGGACATAACGACCACTCCCCGTGTTTTCAGGTATGTTAAATTTAAAATTAATAAAGAGTGCGGGACTTCAGTGCAGGCAACCGATTGGCTTTTTGTCGGAGAGGGAATTGTTAACGGCAAAAGCCGCCAGTATGTTTCCCCAGAACCGACAGTTTCCGCACCGGGTGCGGAAAGTTTTGCACTCGACAAATACATCCAGACCGCCAACTGGCAAAGCCTTGTTTCATCCGGAAAAAGCATCGTCATGGGGCAATCTATTGCCCAAGTTTCCTTTACCGCCGTCTTTACCGGCACTGACTCGGCAGGCAAAACAGCTAAATGGAAAAAGCTCCGCATTGATAAAGGCGTCGGCGCCTATGCCGGTAGCGCCTGCCCTGATTCCAAAATAGAAGTCCAAATCTGGATGGAGAATAATGGCAACGGCTTCTGGGATACCGGCGATACCTTTATCGCTAAAGGCAACTTCACCAACGGCACGTGCTATTTGAATATGAACCGGTTTCAGATAACAACTACTCAGAGAACATTTTATATTGTATACAAATTAGCCAATGATATAGGAGGGGGGCAAAGAGCGGGCGTTAAGATAGTTGATAGCAGTTACCTTGAATTTGAAAACGCTACGGCAATTGGAGTCCCGTAACACGAAATCAGTGCGAAGCCTCCCCGACAGGGGGCGAAACTGAAATGCGGAAACACGAAAGATTAATATTCCGTGTTTTCGTGTAACAGAAAGGAGGTGCGTGTTCCCGCAAGGGTATAACCTGTGCCCTCAAGGGCAAAACTTGTGCTCTCAAGAGCAGAACTCGTACCCTCAAGAGCAGGACTTGTGCCCACAAGGGCAGAACCTGTGCCCGCAAGGGCAAAACCTGTGCTCTCAAGGGCAGAACTTGTGCCCGCAAAGGCAAAACCTGTGCCCGCAAGGGCAAAACCTGTGCTCTCAAGGGCAGAACTTGTGCCCGCAAAGGCAAAACCTGTGCCCGCAATGGCAAAACCTGTGCTCTCAAGGGCAGAACTTGTGCCCGCAAAGGCAAAACCTGTGCCCGCAAGGGCAGAACTCGTGCCCCGAAATTCTTCGGGGTACCCCCGATTATATCGGGGAGAAAAGGAGAATTGTTTATGGCAATAATAAAAGGGACTAACTATCTCCCGCAAAAGGACGATGATTTCTTCAATTTCCAGGGCAATTTGGTCAACGAGGTCGTAACCAACACGGCTTGGGGCATTATGCCTGCGGCGGTAACGGCGCTGGTCGCCCGCCGGGCTTCGTATGAGCCGCTCTATACCAAAAGCCAGAATAAAGGCAACCGGACTCAGGCAGACGTCTTAGCCCATCGCCAGATGCGCGAACTCTATGAAAAGGAAATCAGGGCATTCGTCAAGACCTGGTTGATGTTTAATCCAATGGTTATGGACCAGGACCGCCGCCGGATGCGACTGACCGTGCGCGATGTTGAACCGACCCCCAGGGGAAAAATCACTTCCTTCCCGATTATCGGGTTAATCGCCGTGGGCGGCGGTTCTATTGAAGTCCGTGCCCGCGTCACGACCGACCAGACCAGATCCAGTATGCATTCTTTAGCCGATGCCGTGGAAGTGAGATATACCCTTGTGCCAAAAGGCGAGATGCCGCCGGACGACCCGGAATCCTGCCCTAAAAATCAGGTATCAAAAAAGGCGCGGTTTTCCATTGCTTGCGGGGTGAAAAATGCCGGAGACACTTTTTACGGGTTTTTCCGCTGGGTGAACCTGACCAACCCGCAAAACAACAGCGACTGGACGACCAAACCCGAAGGCGTGGTCATTGCGTAGCGAAGCGGAGTCCCGATTATTTCGGGGCGTGAGAAAAGATTTAACCACCCCGACGCTAAGTCGGGGTGGTGAGACGGAAAGGACAGGAAAAATGTCCAAACCAAGCATAATCGGAATAAAATATGCGGCAATCGGGATTCTGGGCGCCTGCATTATTTTTGCCATAACAACGCTCCTCCTGAAAATCATCCCTTCTGCCTCTGTAGGTTTGGCATCTCTAACAGGGGGAGGAATAATATCAGCTATGGCGATAGCAATATCCCATAAAGATTATAAACGCGGGGGAAAAACAAATAAAGATAATGTGCATCAAGTTTAATTTTGTTTTGATTTTAATACTATTCGCTGTAATTCTTTGCGCCGGCTGCTCCCCTGCGATTTTTTATGAAACCTCCAGCCTAATCAATTCAGAGTGGCTTATCAAAGAAACAGAGCACTTAACCATACATTATAAGCCTGATTCATACGCGCAAACCGATATCAAAAACGCTGTGGAATCCTATGAAAATAGCTACCAGGCGGCTAAAGATAAATTCCGTGAAATCGGATTCAGTGATGTAAAAAATAAAATCAACCTGTATTTGGTGGAAAAATTCAACTCGAAAGGAGCTGATAAGAATGGCAATAACCCGATAAGCGGATGCGCCCTTATGGGGAAAAGAACCGTTTTCTACCAGTATTCTCAGGCGGTGCGAGATGACTCCGCTCATGAAATAATCCATCTGTTTCTCTATGATATTAACCCTAAAGCGCCGTATGGTTTCCAGGAAGGAATCTGCCGCTTTTATGAAACCAGGGCAATTCCCGATAAAAACGGCGAGCCGTATTCTTGCAAGCCTTTTCGCCTTGCCAAGCTTGAACCGCCGGATGATTGGAAAGCGGCAAATATTTTTGTTAATAATTACACGTATGCTTCAGGGAACATCGCGGCCGCTTTTGTTTCATTTCTGATGGAGCGTTTAGGAGAAAGGGAGCTTTACGAGTTCTATCGTGCGCTTAACGGCAAAAAAAACTATAAGCAGCTTATACAGGCAAAGTTAAATATTGCCCCGGATGATATCAATAAATTGTTTGTTGAATACGGGGAAACGCTTGAAAACCCGCCTCAGATTTTCGGAGCCATCCATGAAGAATGGAAAAATAAATGAAAGGAGCGAAAATGTCACCACCAAGCATAATCGGGATAAAATATGCGGCAATCGGGATTCTGGCCGCCTGCGTTGTTTTTATTATAGCGGCAAACCTCTTTAAAATCACCCCTTCCGTCGGCTTGGCGGCCGGAACGATGGGAGGAATGATGGCCGCGATGATGATACTAACCGCCCATGAAGCGTATAAACGCGGAAAAAAAGAGGATAGCAAGAATTAAACTCTTATAATCATCGAAAGGAAGTATTATGAAAAAACTGATTAAGATAAAATATCTCGGTATTTTATTAGGGATAGTCGTTATCACAGTGACGTTTATTGAAGCCGGGAATAATTCCTACAATCAATCCGTTGGGCAGGAGCTTAGAACCGCTATCAACTCGCTGGGACCGCGTTTTGACGGAGTAAAAATCATTTATTCTAAAAGCGGCGGAATAATTGTTTCTCAAAATTGGCCGTCTGTTGTGACAGGCAAGGTTCCTGGTAAATCGGATATTGACGCTATTACGAATGCAGTAAGCCAGGTGTGTGCTAAGACAAAATATGAACGAAAAATAACAATCAACGTTGATATTGAAAATAAATGAAAGGAAAGTATATGCGAAGTAAAACGCCTGCCCGTCCGTCAGGCGGGGAGTCCCGATTGAATGTATCGGGGAAAAACTGATAAAAACATGGTAAACGATTCATTCTCTGTTCAGGTGTATCCTTCCGGCCAAATCTACACGGCAAAAGAAAATCGTATCATTGGCGGCGACACTTTTTATTTGCGCACGGTTGTGATTAGAAACGACAGCGGTGAGGCGATTTCTATTATAGATGTAAAAATCTATTTATTATCAAGCGGAGTGGCGCGTGTTACAAACGAAATCAGCGGTAAAGTCCTTGAAACGATGTTGCAGGAAAGTTTTGATGGCATAAAACAATATTCCGGTTTCTGCCGGGGGTTTACTGACGTCAATACGGCATTATCAGTGATAAAATTAGAGTATGGGGTTTTATTCAAAGAGCAGGATATCCAAACCCTTTCTAATACCGCAAACCTGCCGCCGGGGAAAATAGCCGTGTTGCATGGAATCAGGGGGGATATCCCGTCAGAATTTAACATAGATTACCTGGATGTGGAAATTACGGCTAAAGACTCTAAAGGTAAACTAATTATTAAGAGAATTGGGTTGCCTCTTGTAAAATACCGGTGTAAAACAAAATTAACGTTTCCCTTTAAGGGGGTCTGGCAAGCCCAAACCCCTCACCGGTTCGGGCCGGTGCCGACAGAATGCGCGGTTGATTTTGTCCAGATTGATAAGGAAGGGAACCTGTCTCCTAACCAAAGCAGTGAATTAAACAATTATTATGCCTTCGGAAAACCAATTCTTGCCCCAGCCGATGGAGTAATTGGAGATTGTTTTGACGATATGGCGGATAATCCGATTTATACCGACAGAATGCCTACTCCTGAAGAGTTGGATTATGCGGCATTATTCAAAAAATATGGCTTAAAAACAGTTGGGGGAAATTACATAATAATCGACCACAACAACGGGGAATATTCATGCATCGGGCACTTAAAACATAAATCATTGAAGGTAAAAAAGGGTGATTGTGTGCGTCAAGGGCAAACGGTAGCGGAATGCGGGAACAGCGGTGAATCGCCGATGCCTCATATACATTACCAACTGATGGATAAAGGTGATTTTTCAAATGCCCGCGGTTTGCCTGCGATATTCGAAGGAAGGATTCTTTTCCGTCCGGACAAAGGAGCCGTTTTGCCCAGAGACGGGCAATATTGTATTAATGATTGAGTATAAATTTTTTAATAAAAAGAAAGGAAAGTATATGAGAAAACTGATAATGGCTTGTTTAATGATTGGAATAATAGCGATTCCGTATTGGATTGCGGGAGAAGAAGAAAAAGAATCGCTGTTTGACGAACAGGCTGAACGGTTTAACGGATTGATTAGCCAGCTCGGCTCGGATGACTTCGATACACGCCAAAAGGCGCAAGATGAATTAATCCAAATCGGCGAAAAGTTGATTGAAGAATATAAAAAAGTTAAGACTAAGAATGATAATGAAAAACTAAAAGCTGAAAAATCTAAAATAAATGATTTTGCTGTCAGCATAAAAAAAACCTGCCAGAATAACGATCCGGAGATAAAAACCAGGGCGAATCAAATCAGGCGTCATTTTTATTATCAAAATATGCCGGAAATCGCTTTCATTTCCAATGAATCACGTAATTGTGTGATTAATTTGATAAAAATTGATGGGACGAACTGCCGGCAATTAAAAACAGAATACGGCAATAGCTATTGGCCGGACTGGAGCCCGGACGGCAAGAAGATTGTTTTTACCGCAGAGGTGCAGGGAAACTTTGAAATCAGGGTGATGGATGCTGACGGGAGAAACGAACGCAGATTAACACGTGATGAAAACAATTCATTATATCCTGTATGGAGCCCTGATGGGAAAAAGATTGCTTTCCGCAAGGATTCCAAGCAGGGCCGTATAATTTATATCATGGATGCCGACGGTAAAAGCCAGAAGCCTTTGACAGACGATGAAGATATTTTAAAAACAATAAAACATATCGCAATAAACAGTGAAGAGATTAGCTGGTCTCCTGACGGCAAAAAAATCGCCTTTGTTTCGGGAATTGATGGTAATCCTGAAATTTACACAATAACCACTGATGGAAAAACCCTACAGCGCCTGACTGAAAACCCGGCAGAGGATGTTAGTCCGGCCTGGAGTGCCGACGGCAAAAAGATAGTTTTTACATCTAATCGGGATGGTGAAAATAAGATTTGTGTAATGCCTGCCTCGCCGCCCGCCTCGCCGAGCGAGAGCGAGGTTGGGGTAGGCGGGGATGTTAACGGTAAAGACCAAAGAATATTAACCCAAGGCTGTTCACCTGCTTGTTCTCCGGATGGCAAAAAAATAGCTTTTGTCCGCTCCCATACGATAGACTGTTCTGATATCTATATAATGGATCTTGATGGTTCTAATGAGCATAGATTAACCAGCGGGCATGGGGGGCGAGGTTCGCCCTCTTGGAAACCGGGAGGGGTTTATGAAATTTCTGAGCTGTTTAAAGAAAGGTAACGAAGGAATTAAATGCCTGTTAAACAGTATTTTTAACAAAGGTATAAATATGGCCAATTTAGAAAATTGTCCCATATGTGGGAATAAGATGGAAAAAGGATATCTAAATAGTCATTGGTGGCGGATTCGCTGGTCAATCAAAAAGATCTTTTGGATGTGGTCCGGAGAACCATTAGGGAAAAGAGCTCTTTGGAGAGCGCCTACATTGGAAGCTGTTAGATGTAAAAATTGTAGAATAGGAATTTTTAATTATTAGTACGAGTTACGCACACCCCGTCATTGCGAGGAGCGTAGCGACGAAGCAATCTCATATGCCCCTCATAAAACCGAGAGATTGCCACGGCGGACGGGCCGACGGGCAGGCTCGCTTCCTTCAGGACATCTATAATTACCTGCTTTTCCCAAGCCCCAACGCTTTACACACCGGGCATCCTGCGAGCGGAGCGTAGCAGGGTAAAAATATTTTACCAAATTATCGGTTTTCCTTTGACAGTAAGTTTGGTAATGGTATAATACTACAAAATAAAAATAACTATAACTATATTTTAAAAGGAGCCGGAATATAAAAAGACTGTTGAAACTAAGCGTAATAGGGTTGTTGTCAATGGTTATCTGCCTGGCTGGAAACGGTAAAATAGGGTTTGCTGAAGATGCCATCACCGGGTCTTCAGCCAGCAACGAAACCACTTCTCCCTCAAACGAGCTTGCCGGATTTTCCCAAGCCGTGCTTAAAGAGGAAATTACAAAGTCATCGGATAACCTGGAATCATCCAATATCCAGCCTCCGTCATCAGGGCATAATACATTATATGTGACGGTTGGCTCAACAGGGACTGAAAGTTTCCAGGCAGGTGAGACTAAAAACATCTCACATGTGATTACGTGGGACGAAGGCGACTTGTTCGGGTATTTTTGTATGGGTTATCTCAAGATAGTATTTGACCCGAATGTCGTGGAAATAGACCATGTCACATCCGGGGTATTTTCTACTGGCTCATCGAGGAGAGGTCCCGGCTGGGTGATAGTTGACCCGTGGTTATGGTTTTCCGAGGATGATATTCCGCCCAGCGACCCGAACCGCTTGGCTTTCAGCATTACCTGGAAAGGCAAGCAGGCAGGCACGACCACATTTGCTTATAGTATTACAAATAGCAGTGGGACGATAATCAGGAATTATTTCCTGACAGGGACAGTCCATAATATGCAGGCGGTTCCGGCGGTAGTCCAGTTCGCCCCGCAAATACAGCCGCCCGCCGCACCTGGTAATTTAGTAGCCACCGCTGTTTCTCCCCATCAAATAAACATTAGCTGGCAGGATAATTCGGATAATGAGCAAGGGTTTTATGTCGAACGTAAAATAGGTGAATCCGGTACTTATACACAAATTATTGGGGTTAATTCTGATATAACTACTTACTCTGATACCGGTTTATCGGACGGCACGCTTTATTATTATCGGGTCAGGGCATACAATCAGGCGGGTAACAGTGATTATTCTAATGAAGCCTCTGCGACCACTTTGCCGGAACTTCCCGCTGCTCCAACAAATTTAGCCGCCATTCCGTTTTCTCCTTCTGAGATTGACCTTACATGGTTAGATAATTCTAATAATGAAGATGGGTTTATAGTCGAGACAAAAACTAATCCCCAAGCGCCTTTTGAAATCTTTGCGGCAATCGGGCCAAACAACGGTTTCGGCACCACAATTACCTTTTTACACCTTCCTATTTCAGCAGAAACGACATATTATTACCGTGTCAGTGCATATAATCTAACTGGTCAAAGTAATTATTCCAATGAAGCCAATGCAATGACTTTCTTAAAATCGCCTTCGGATTTAGTCGCCGCCTCGGTTTCTTTCTCCCAGATAAACCTTACCTGGCAGGACACTTCCAATTGCGAAGAAGGCGTAATTATTGAACGGAAAACGGGTATCTATGGTTCATTTGAACAGGTTGCCACGGTTACTTCAAATGTTACTAATTACTCAAGCACAAACCTTCTCGATGGGACTCTTTATTTTTACCGCCTCAAGGCTTATAATAATCAGGGAGAAAGTTATTATTCTCAAGAAGCCAGCGCAATTACCAAGGCTATTAATATTGATAACTTAAGCGGTTTACTTAACCAATACTTTCAAGACGGGTCGATCAAGAATCAGGGTATCTATAATTCTCTTCTGTCTAAACTCGATTCAGCGCAGGACTCTTTTAAAAACGGCAATCTTATTTCAATGGTCAACAAACTAAGTGCCTTTTGTAATGAAGTCAATGCACAAAAGGGAAAGCAGATTGGCAATGAAGCCGGACAGGTTTTAGAGGATGCCGCTAAAAAATTGTCGCAACCTATTGCATCCATTAAAGCAGGCGATGGGGTATCGCCTTTGCCACAATATTTTCAAGTCGGCAAGATTATAACATTTACCGGCATACCACCGGCAGGAGAAGGCACTTATGAATGGGAGATTATTCCTCCCAGCCAGGATGACGTTGAGATTCACGGTAATCGTACGGGCAAAATTGCTGGAGGTGTTAATCCAACCATTGGCGTCCACTTCAAAAAGCCAAGTACGGACAAAGATGATACCGCCACGATAAAATTCAAATTCATACCAACCAAAGGTGAGACTAGCACCGTATATCAAATCGCCCCAGTAGTAGCTATAGATTTGGACATACATAATGGATTATATGATTGGGTTACTACCGACCCAGATAAAAAAGATTGGACTGGGGGACAACTTCTTTCAGAAGATGAGGAAGATGATCTTAAAGGTGCCGTTACTGTGGCGAATAAGAACGATACGAATGGCGATGGAACAATGGATAGATGGCAGGATTCGGTTAAATATAAGGATGCTAAAGGCAGAAATGAAATAGATTTGATGCGGCTTGAACTACGTAAACCCGTGCCTGATTTAGGGGGAACCGTTAGCCTTAACGAAACTAACCGTAGCATCGCTGTGATTTGGAAACAGTCCACTAAAGAAGAAAAGGAGAGACGACGTGTATTTAACACCTCTGACTTACCAATAACATTGTGGGTTGAGACAGTTGAACCAAGTACGAAATTAAGGGATATTAGTTTTACACTGGAATATCAAGGAGCAAATGATACTGTCAAAGCCACTGCCGTTTGGGTGATTCTGAATAGGGCTTATTATACCAGAGCTACAAGTGGTGATGAGAACAAGATACCTGATTATCTTAATGATATTGACGAAAATTATCTTCGCAAGACAGACATTCAAAACAATCAAGCATCTGACAGTTCATACTATGGTCTTGGCTCCTACACGGACGAAGACGGAAATACGCAGCTTGGCGGTAGAATTTTATTTGAATGGAATATTATTCCAAACGGGGAAGAATTGCGAAAATTAGGGGTGGTATTTGATGTTACTAGACAAGCTATGTGGCGTGCGTATGGAATCCAAAGCGGTAAGAGAATCTTAGAGCCTGTCGCTCCTCCAGACAAATGGAAATTTCCCGAAAACCGAACTCCTGCAATGGATAATGAAACCCCAAATGATAATGGTCATCCAGAGGATGAAGACAATGAGCCAGAAAATTCAATGATATATTCTTCTGACAGACCAGGATATCCCAGTAGCTTGACGGGGATTGCTTTTGTTACATACCGCAGTTGGTTTAAGGAATTGGTTCGGATTCAGTTAAATAACACTCCTTTCAAACATGATAATGAAAAAATCCTTCAGGATGTTCAAGGGAGTCGAGCTTCAGCTAAAAAAGATTGGCATATAGTATTTTATACTGTTAGAAATAGTGATGGTGAAATGGAGAGGGATACCGCACCTACAACTTGTTCTGTCCCAATAAAAACCGGAACCGGTAATGGAACATTTTCTACTGCGCTATCAACAAATGCCGTAACCGAAGGGTTTGCCGCAACTTATGATGCAACTAATCAGAAATGGACATTAACAGGCACGAACAGCCAGCCAGTTAGTGCTTCCCTTGCCAATGGAATCTGGACGCTTACTGTGCAAAATAAAATAACCGTAACCATAACTCAAGGGACCACTGCTTTTGCTAATGGAGATAGATTTACGTTTAGTGTCTTTAAAACATCTGCGCCAGATGGGAAAGGATATGACCTCGGTTTTGGTCCAATTGATGTTTTAGACATCCCATAATCAAAGGAGATGTTTCGTTATGAGAATAACTTGCAATTTAATACTAATAGGTATGCTAAGTTTTTTATGTGGTTGTATGCAACGTGAAAATGAAATCGATATAAACGAAAAAGGCAAAAGGGAAAATATATACATTACTGATAGGACGGAATGGGAAATCAGTGCGGAAAAACACTTAGCGGAATCCGACAAATTAACTGATATTTTTATCGCCATTGCGGAAGCAAAAGATAAACCTAAACCCACAGAAATAAGCGGAGACTTGCGCGCCCGTATCGGGCTTGAGAACAGGAGATTATTGGCAATAATATTATTAGGTGAGTTAGAGACAAAAAAGGCAATCCAATTCCTTGTAGATAGTATTACATTGAATCTTGAACCAGCCTTTAATGGCGAGGAAGGAATGATTAAACGACACCCTTGTTCTTATGTATTAAGAAAGTCAGGCTGGAAAGTTATTCCTTTTATTCTAAAGGCATTGGAACAAGCCAAAACCGATAAAGAGATGAATTATTTATATGGGGTTTTAAAAAGTATTCTCGGTATAAGACTATCACGAGCTGTCATCCAAAGTGAAATAGAAACGTTTAAGGATGATAAGGATAAAGCGACTTATATCAATAACCTCAACCAGATAAAACAGTATTTAGAAAAGCCGGATAAATAAAAATCAGCGTTATAATCCCCTTGCAATAAAGGAGTTGTATCGGTGGGAAGTGATAGTATGCAAGAGGCATCTCTAAATGCTATAATAGCAGCAAAAAAAGGAGGTGCTTTATGGGTATATCACAAGCGGGAATAAATTGCTTTGTTGGAATTGACCAACATAAACATTACTCACAGGTGGCGGTTAAAGATAAGGAAGGAACTGTCCCGAAATTACCGCCGAAATTACCGATCACTGAACTGCAAATGAAAGCCGAAGCCGGTGACGCAAAGGCACAATATAGATTAGGACGGCTCTATTATGACGGCAAGGGCGTTGACAAGGATGAAAAGAAGGCAATAACATTTTTTAAGTTAGCAGCTAAACAGGGACATAAAAAATCTATATCTATGCTTAAAGCATTAGGCGAGTCCATTCCGGCGGTAGTCCAGTTCGCCCCGCAAATACAGCCGCCCGCCGCACCTGGTAATTTAGTAGCCACCGCTGTTTCTCCCCATCAAATAGACCTTAGCTGGACGGATAATTCTGATAATGAACAAGGGTTTATAGTTGAAAGCAAAACCAGTTGTTATGATCCGTTTGTGCAAATCGCTACGGTAGGCCCGAATAATATCAATTATTCGCATACAGGGCTTTTGCCGGGAACGGTTCATTATTATCGCGTTTGTGCCTATAACCAAGCTGGTAACAGTAATTATTCTAATAAAGCCGCTGCCGTTACCTTTGCTGATATCCCTGTTGTAGGACAAACGATAGATTTACTGAACAATTACAATACTCAAGGTGCTTTTAAAAATCCTGGAATCTACAATTCATTGCTTACCAAGCTAAACACAGCACAGAGTTATATCAGTCAGGGAAATTATCAAGCCGCTCTGGAACAACTCAATGCTTTATTAAACGCAATCAAAGCACAAACCGGTAAAGGAGTTACTGTAGAGGTGGCTGAAGGTTTAGCCCAATCCGTTAATACCTTAGCGGATTATCTCTCATTACGCTCTGGTCTGCCGGTAAGTTTTAAGTTATATCTCTATGGATACCCCTGTGAAAACGAAACTGTTATTGACCTGCCTGACGGCAATACGGTTCGGACGAAAATGTCCGGTGACCTTACTGTAGGACTTGCCCCAACTGGGAATCCCGATATTCTTTCAATAACTATTAATGAAGCGAGTTATACAGGGACGGCATTTACTGTAAATGGCGTAGATTTCGGCGAATCTTATATTTCGCATGACCCGAATAATCTTTCACAGGGGACTCTTAATTGCCGAACCGGAGAAATTGTTATAACAGAGAAAGTATTAATAAAAAGCGCGTATCTTGAATCTATAGGTAGGTCGCCCCTGCCGTTTCAATCTGTAGCAAAAGGCACTTTTTATCCGTTTGGTTTAAGAAACGGTGTTATTCAGACGGTAAGTCAGGGTGTTTTTTCGCAGACAGGCACTCCTTTAGACGGTGCGCAATACAGCACTACTTCCCGCAAACAGGCTAAGAAACCGAAAACCAAAATAGTAGTCGTACCCTTTCAATATGTTGAAACAGAGACCCCAAGACAAGTATTGGTTAAACTTGTAACAGACGAACCGGTTGAGGAAGAGGTTACTGAAACCCCTTCAATAACCATAATGAGAGATGATGTAAAATCAGGTAATGCTATTGTTACGAGTCCACCGCTAACTTTTATAATACCAGTTGGTCAAACAGAAAGCGACACTAAAGCAGTAATACTTGACGGCACAAAAGTTAGCAAGCAAGAAGACGATGTTACTTTGATAGTAGGTTTTGCCGAGGAACGATTTAGCGTGATTGACTTACAGGCAACTTTTAATACACCCATTAAACCGGATTTTGTATGTGTAGATGGTTTAGGAAGCTATACTATAAATTTATTGGGACCACAAGGGACAAAAGGGGAACTTATTAACGAGATAAAAATAACACCTGATACTAATGCCAAAGTCCTTCCTATGAAATTTTATACTTTTGCCGTAAATGATTCTCTAACACTACGGATTTACGGAAAAAATCCAAGTACAGACTTAAACAAAACAAATTTTACGGCTACTGCTCAGATAAGCGATGTTACTATTAATCTGGAAATGACGTTTACGGTTATTAAATTAGAAAAAATAGAGTTGGTGAGCGGTGCAACTATGGTTGCTGATGGAACAGCTACCCCTGCCGATACTGATATTTGCGCGGCAATAAAAGAAACAGGAGATGTTTTATTAAAAGCAGTTATTAAGCCAGCCTCTGTCGAACCTTTGCTTCCTCCTGATGCTATAATCTGGAAAGGCGGCGAAGGTGTATCAGGAAATCAATTACAAAGAAAGGTTTCCAAATCAACTTGGGTAAAAAATACAGTAACCGCCACGCTATATGGAACTAATCGCACTGTTACGATGCTTGCTTATATCATCGGGGCGGAACCAACAGATTTCAGCCCGAGGAATGGTACCGGCGGAACGCATTTTAGTGATAATAATGCAGCTTGGTTTGTAAGTACAGGAGTCTTTGGTCCTAACTCAACAACTGGAAGTTATGCAAGTCGTTGTGAGATAGAATTTACTGTCAAACCTGATATTTTAATTACAGACGGCAATGCAAATCTTTTTGATAAAACTCAAATTCAATGGGATGTTAGCCGAAATAAAAGGGTTAAGGTTTGGCGAAAGACGGCCGGAACATGGTCGGTGATAGATGACCGTTCTTCCAGTTGGCCAACAAATGATACGGTAGATACCGATGAGGATAACAATCCGTGGGATGGAAACGGTCATTTATATGGTAATGACGAACCATCTTGGGCAGGTAGCGGACAAGGTATTGTTGATAAGATGAATATGCGCGAATGGGTGCGGGTTGGTCTTGGTGGTGTCTCTGGCAGAGATGGAGTACGCTGTTCAGATTATTACCTCTGGCATGTCTTCCGTTCAATAAAATTGAATGGGATTTGGTCTGCAGATAATACTTACGGAAACGAGATTGCTCTGGGTAATATCTTCTGGGGAGCAATTCCTATTGCAGGAGTGGAAATTACAACTGCTTCATTGCCAGATGGAAAAGTAGGGCAAGTATATAGTCAAACGCTGTCAAGTAGTGGCGGCACGGCTCCGATTATCTGGAGTCTGGATATAGGAACACTTCCGCCAGGTTTAATCCTGAATGCTTCCGGTGGAATAAGCGGGACACCAACCTTGGCAGGGACATTTACCTTTGATGTAGAAGCACAGGATTCTTCACCAGCATTGCCGTCACCACCTGCCCTATCAGGGCAAGGACCGTCAGCAGATATTCAAACTCTTACTATAAAAATAAAGAAATAGGGGGTTTTATTATGATTAAGAAATTGTTGTTAATCGGTTTATTGATGAGTTCGTTGTTGATAATAGCATTATATGCTGAAGAGATGAAACTAACCATTGTAGCTGGTTTATTAAGCGAGGATGTATTAGAACGAGGAACAACTTATAATAAGATACTTGACCAAAGGAAGAATACTATTAATGAACTCGTTTCTATCATTAATCAACCTAATATTGATAAATCTTCTGAATCGAATTCATTCTATTATGCTATTGAATTATTAAAGATATCAAGAGCAAAAGAAGCAGTGAACGCCCTCTCTAACCATTTGATGTATGTATATGACTATCTAAGAACAGACGAGACACTTCCATCTGAATATTATTATGTGGTCGCGGTTGCGCTGGTGGAAATAGGCAACCAATCTATTGAATCAATGCTTGCCAAAATCCAGAAGGGCGACTCGGAAGAAGAACGAAACTTAGCCGCATGGGTAATAATGCAGATTGATGGTAAAGAACAGGCTTTAAATAGAATGGATATAATGATAAATAAAGGTGGCGAAAGCAAAGAAAGATTTGAATCAGCCAAGAAATACATAGAAAATTATAAACCGACCTCTGGACGTCCAAAAAAGAAATAATAGACGAAATAAAAGCATACTGGGAGCAAACCGAAGGTGAAACTCCTGAAAAGTAAAAATCGGCGTTCTAATCCGCTCGTGATTAAGGAGTTATATCGGCAGGAAGTGGCCTGCGAGTAAAGAGTGATGGGAAATAAATCCTCAAAATACAGAGAAGCTGATTAAGCCATTAGGCTCAGACGATTTTGAAACACGGGAAAATGCGTTACATCATCCAGGTTAATATGTATACGCTCTTTGCCGTTATCCTTAATCAGGGCTAAATCACCTGCTTTTCCCAAGCCCCAACGCTTTAAGGGTTTTCAGGTTAATGCCCCGTCCCTTACAGCAATCCGCCAGCTTGCCGTTAATCGCAACCGCGGGCACGGATTTGACGCCGTATTTTTTTGCCTTGGTGCGGCAGATATTGGTCTTGCAACCTTTATTAAGGTCGTAAACCTTGACCTCGCAGGAATCGCAGGCAATCGCTTTTACCTGCTTTACCGCTTCTTTACACACCGGGCATCCGGCTGTAAAAACCTCTATCAATCTTTTCTCCGCCATACGTCACTTCCTTTCTTCAGGGGTGTTATTTAGCGTAATCCGGCAGCAGTCCCCTTCGACTGCCGGCAGATTTTCCGGTTGTCTGATAATGCGCTTTGGCATAATATTCCAGATGCTGGCGATAATCAACACTGCCGCGCCGGCATACAATATTACGCCCGATATAAATAAGAACTTGCCGCCCAACATTACGAGCGATGCGGCTAACCCCAGCCAGAACGGCCCGTATCCGCGGCGCTGTCTTGCCCTGAATAAAAACGAGAGCAAAGTAATCCCGATTAATAAGCCAACCGCCGCCAACAAATAATTATCGTTTAGCAAGAAGCTCAGACCGAGCGACGATAACAGCCCCGCGTAAAGGGGCCAGCAGCACGGTCAGGTCACCTTGGGAAGAAAGACTGCGATAACCGCCGGGATTGACCATAAGGCGCGAATCCATTTATTTTGTTTCATATCCGATTCTCCTTTGATAATGTTTTTATCACCGAACATCCGGCGAGAATTCCTTTGCGCGGACAGGTCTTGATTAAACCCTTTAACGACTTGCGCAACTTACGCAGGCTGGTAATTTTCTCTTCAATCTCCGTGATTTTAAGAGCCACTGATTTATAGACGTCACGGCAGGTTCCCTTTTTGCCGTCTATCAAGTCGAGCAATTGTTTGATTTCCCTGAGGGCAAAGCCGAATTGCTGGGCGTGCTTAATAAAATCGATTCGCTGGATTATTTCCGGAGAAAACAGCCGGTAGCCCTTGCTGAAAAGCTGGTAAGCGGATAGCTTCCTGGGCGGCGCGGGGATAAAGCCGATGCGTTCGTAATAGCGGATGGTGGAAACTTTCACTCCGGATTTTTTAGCCGCCTGCCCGATGGTTAATTCTTTCATGGTAATATTATACTCCCTGCACTTGGGTATAGAGTCAAGTTTTTTACGGTTAAATTTTAGTTAAATACTTGAGTTTGGCAAATTTTGAGTAGAAGGCGGAAAAACCACATAAATAAGAGTTAAATGCCCCTATGTCTCCCTAGACCCTCCCCGACCCCGAAAACATTCGGGGTTGGGGTCGGACACTCAGGGCATCGGGACGGGGTGGAGCCTTTACTTTTTCTCTTTGAGTTCCTGGGCTTGTTTTTTGACCAGTCTCATTTCTTCGGGGTCAAAAGATTCCCAGGCGGTTCCCAGAATCGCCGGATACTCCTTCTCGATTGCCTTGGCCACATAATTTAATAAAACGGCATAATAGGGAGCCACGTTGCCTTTGATTGAATCTTCGTCCCGAAGAATTACGTTATAAGGCACTTCGGTGTTAGGAATCTCCAGGCTCTTAGACCACATCAGCTCGCGGGTCAGGGGTTCCCGCAATTCCAGATTGATTTTCCCGCTCAGCACGAACTTTCCGGTCATGTCTGAACCCTTGCCGCCGCCCAACTTGGATTCGATTTTGACCGATTTGGATTCATAGTCCTGCGCGTCGAGGGAAAGTTCTGTCGTGGAGATAAGAATCAGGTCACTGCCTTTTTTATCCGGAAAGGGAATCTTGTCATAAGAAGCAAATGGGCCGCGGACGCTAAAGCCTTTGGCCGTCAGGAGGCTCAGAAAGCCCGGTTCCAGCTCATCGCCTAAGGATTTAAATTGTTGATGGGGAAACCAAGTCTCGATGTCTTTAGAGAGAAGCCAGGTAATGCCGGGAAGGGCTTTGACTTTAACATCAGCACTGCCTAACAGCAACGTTACGCCCGCGGAATCCGGCTCGGCCTGGGCAGGCGGGGTATAGCTAAAAGCCGGGGTATAGGCCTCGACCTTTGGTTCTTGCTGTTTTTCCGACGGACTCATGTTACAGCCCAGAAACATGCCGGATAAAAGAGCCGCGGCCAAAACTACCAGGCATATTCTTGTCATCTTATTCTCCTTATTTTCTACGGTGGCACAAACCTTTATTCCCACAGTAGAATATCAGAATTATCAGGAATGTCAATCTATTTATTCTGCCTCGTTTTTTTTTGTTATCCAGTTTGACTTTAGCCGTGTTTTATGATATAAATAATATTTTGTAAGCTGATTAAGCGGATTGAACCGGTTTGGTTTGTGTATCAGAAAAATCAGATAAATTGGCTTAATCTGCCTCTACCTATTTATTAAATCAGGCGTCCCCGAATCACGCAAAGCGGGATGAAAGGGACTTACTTTATTAATCTCTTATGGAAAACGAGAACTGTTTCGCCATTCCAAAGTTAAGTATTAAATCAAAGGCGAACGTGCTCATTATACCATTGATAGCAGTATGTTAAACGAGCGCTGCTTCGCCATTCCAAAGTTAAGTATTAAATCAAAGGCGAACGTGCTCGTTATACCAATTATAGCAGTATGTTAAACGAGCGCTATATCGTCCACGTTGATATGGATGCGTTTTTCGCCGCTATCGAACAGCGGGATAATCCGTCCTTGCGCGGGAAACCGGTTATTGTAGGTTCCGATCCTAAAGGGGGCAAAGGCCGTGGCGTAGTCTCCACATGCTCATACGAGGCGCGCAAGTTCGGAATCCATTCCGCCATGCCTATCTCGGAAGCCTATCGCAGGTGCCCCACCGCCATCTTTCTCCCCGTTGATATGGAAAAATACTCGCGCGTCTCAGGCGAGATATTCAAACTGCTCTATGAATTCACTCCGGTCATCGAACCCGTCAGCATTGACGAGGCGTTTCTGGATATCACGGAAAGCTATAAAATCTTTGGAACGCCGCTCAAGACCTGTGCATTAATCAAGGAACGCATCAAAAAGGAAACGGGATTGACTGCATCGCTCGGGATGGCGCCGGTCAAGATGGTTGCCAAGATTGCCTCCGACCTAAAAAAGCCCGATGGCTTTGTCGAAGTGAAAGCGGGCAAGGTGCGCGAGTTCCTGAACCCACTGCCTATCAGAAAACTCTGGGGATTGGGGGAAAAGAGTGAAATCATTTTTAACCGAATGGGGATTAAAACCATCGGCCAACTCGCCCGGATGGATGAAGAGAAATTAGTTGAGATACTCGGAGAAAACGGGCGGCATCTGCTCTCCCTCTCTAAAGGAATCGACCCGCGGGAAGTCGTGACCGAATATGAAACCAAATCCGTCAGCAAGGAATTCACCTTTGATGTTGATACGCTGGATAAGAAAAAGATAGAAGCGACCCTGATGCTCTTGTGCGAGGGGGTCTCGGCTAATCTGCGCGCGGAGGGATTAAAAGGCCGGACCATCACCCTGAAAATCCGGCTGGAAGGCTTTGAAACTTACACGCGGGCGGCAACTATAACTGAGCCGACGAACTTCGAGGACGTGATTTACCAGGAAATAAAAACGCTCTATAATAAGTTTGAGACACGAGGGAAAAGGATTCGGCTTTTGGGGGTGAAGGTTTCGCACTTCGGCGAGGTGGGAATACAAACGAACCTCTTCGAAAAGCCCGACCGGAAAAAGGAAGAACTCCACAAGGCGCTTGACGCCATCAAGAAGAAGTTCGGCGATGACGCCATCCACCGCGCCACGGTAATAAAAAATAAAGACGAGTCACAAACCAGTTGACAGGCAAAGGTATATTTATTATATTATACCAGTATGAAAGATAAGCAATTATCAGAATACCTCGAAAAGATTAGTTCATTCGGGGGAAAAAGCAACTGGCAAAAAGTAAGGCATCTCGGGGAGACGGCCGTAAAAAAGCTGGCGACACTCCATTACACACCCCAAGAAGAATTTACGCTCTACCGCCAGATGGGACTGGCTTATTATAATCTGGTGGAATATCCCCGTTCGGTTGATATTTTCTACAAGGCCTATCTGGTAGCCTCGCGCAATTCATTCCCGCCAATACAAGTAGCTTATGCCCATTACAGCTTAGGGCTTGGTTTTCTTGTAATGCACCACATCAAGCAATCTTTAGCGCAATTACTGAAGGTGGAACAATATTACCAAAAATATGGCGATGCGACCCCGCCGATGAACCGGAATAAGTATTATTTCTCACTTATCTATATCGCTCTTTGCCATCTCTATAATAATGAAATAGACAAAGCACGGGAGGTAATCGAACAGAAACTTGCCGGCCCGATGGAAACAGAATCGAACGGCATTATTTTAAATAGTTATCATCACCTGAAAGGCGAATATGCCTACGCCATAAAAGATTATGTCGCATCCCGCAAGGCTTTCAACGAATGCGTTAAAATCAGCGAGGAGTTCAAATTCCCGCGCGGCATCCTGGAAGCAAAGGTGCATATAGTCACCCTTGATATCCTGGAAGGACATTTGGATTCTGCCGTCCGGCTGGCAACCAGTATCTTTCAAGACGCCCGCCGGATAAAATATAACGAACTCGTTTGCGAAGCCGGATTGCTTTTAAGTAAATGTTATTCCCTCTTCCGCCAGCCGAACAAGGCGCAGGCAATCGAAAAACGTATCAAACCGCTTTTACGGAAACTGGACATCATCTGGTTTTATGAAAAAACCCGGGAGTTTGAACTGCTCTATCAACAAATGGAAACAAGCGTCAATTTACCGCAGGCAATGCATCCCGATACTGCGAGCCGGGAGACGTGGCTGACCCGGACAAAACCACTGCCGGAAGTGCTTGCCCAGGCGATTAACCACTGTTCCGCGCAAATGCCTTATAAAAGTGTGATTATCGGTAATGCACCGCCGATGCGGGAGGTTTGCCAGTTGATTAATCGGATTGGCCCGACCGACCTGCCCGTTTTAATCCAGGGGGAAACCGGGACGGGCAAGGAACTTGTGGCCCACGCGGTTCACCACCTCCATAATCTGCGTTCATCCAAACCGTTATTAGCTTTTAATTGCGGGGCTTTCCCGGAGACCCTGATTGAAAGCGAACTCTTCGGGCATACCAAAGGCGCCTTTACGGGGGCAAGCGAGAAAAAGAAAGGCTATATTGAACTGGCGTCCGGGGGATCGCTTTTTATGGATGAGGTCGCCAATATGTCTTCATCAATGCAACAGAAACTATTGCGGGTCCTGGAAGAAAAACAAGTTTGGCCGCTGGGGGCGGAAAAAGCGATTCCTATCAATACCCGCTTTATTTTTGCTTCCAACCGAAACCTTGACAACTTAGTCCGCCAGAAACTTTTCCGGGAAGACTTGTTCTACCGGATTAATACAATTGTCATTACTCTTCCATCCCTGCGTGACCGCAAGGACGATATCCCTTTGCTAATCCAGCACTTCCTTGCTAAATATTCTCCTAAAGACGCACGACACAGTGCGCAGCCTCCCGTAGGGATAACGCAGGACGCACAACGCCTCCTCACCACCTATTCCTGGCCAGGAAATGTAAGAGAACTGGAAAATGAGGCCAAAAAGATTTGCGTGCTGTATCCTGATGCCAAATTAATCAAAGACGATATGCTTTCCGATGCTATCCGGGCTTGCAAACCAACCAGTGAATATTTATCAAACAACAGATTAACCTTAAAAGAACAGAGGGCAGACTGGGAACGGAATACCATCAAAGAAACCATAAAAAAATGCTCCGGCAATATCACCAAAACCGCCTCCCGGTTAGGATTAGACCGTTCCGGCTTATACAAAAAAATGCGGGAATTAAACATCCCGTTCAAAGATGTAGACTAAACCCCTCTGGTGTAGACTTTTTTCCACACTTTAATCAAATCCATTTTATCGCAGGCGGCTATCCATCCACAACCTCTTTATTTTAAGCAGTTAGAAACTCGGTGCTTTTAGCTAAAACAGCCTTCTTTGGCACGTTATTTGCTATATATAATGTATATATCAATAACGAAAGGATAGCATATGAATAACAACAAAGCGAATAAATCGGGATTAGCTTGCCCCCCGCTCAGCACGGATGATCTCGTTGTGTTGCGCGGCAAACCAATGGCAAAAATAATCCAACCTATTAATAACCATCCTCATCCTGCAAAGGACTCGTTCCCGTCTACAACAGAAGAATGGGTTTACATATCTATCAGGGATAATTCTAATGAACATTATTTCTTTGAAAATCAACAGCTTGTTGGATGGAAGAAAACAGCGGTATGAAAGTATGCATTAATATGCCAGGGAGACGAAAGCCCGCCGAAGGCGGGTCCGTCTCTGGCGGAAAAGGAATGAATATGAAGGCAAAAACAAAATTAGGGCTAAGCATCCTTGGGGTTTTGGGATTGGTGTCAGCGGCGCTTATTGGTTTTACTAACCACACCGCTAAATATGAAATAAAACCGCAGGCTGGCGACAAAATAGAATATAGATGCCGTCCCTTGGCCGTAGGGCAAGGGGCTGAAGCTAAATTAAGCCGCGTAATCGTTTATCAATGCGGGCTTCCGCTTAGCCGGGCTTGTGAAGTTTCTAACGGCGTTATCACCCTGCCGGTTGGCGATGAACGGATACTTTCCATTAACGGATATGATGCCCTTGGAAATCCGGTTGAGACCGAAGGTTCTACCTGGGATATTAACCGGGTTGAATGTCTGTCATGTTGTTCGCAATGTAATAAGCAATTAAGCATAAAAGGCATAAACCCCGGGACAGCAAATATCACGTTAAGATGCGGAGGAATAACCGTTCCGGTAAAAGTCGTGGTGCAGTAACAAAAGGAGCTGTTTATGGGTAAATTAACCATTGGTGTTCTTGTCATCGTCTTTATCATCTCTGGCTCTCTCCACGCCGAAACGTTTATTGAAAACTTTTCGACCACCACCAACAAAGACGCCGGCAACACTACGGCTAACTGGGATACCGCAACCGGTCTTTTAAAACTTCCGGGAAGCGGTGCGACATCCGAAAAACCTTTAAGCACGAATACATTCCCTACTTCATCCCTTGCCGCTGTTTATGAAATAGGTTGGCGATTTATCCCTCAAGTCAATGGTCAAATCACCGCCTTAGGCAGATATGATGATGCGTCTCATAATAATACTATTATTACGTTGTGGAACGATTCGGGCGGACAACTGGCCCAGGTAACGGTGGTAAACAGCGCCGGATGGTCATGGGCGGCCTTAGGTACACCGGTCAATGTAACGGCCGGCACTGCTTACCGGGTAAGCCTTTGGTGTTCGACTGGCTATAAATACGGCGCATGGGCTCAACCACAAATCAGAGGAAATATCCAAATAACCTCATATTGTTATCTTGTGAATACCCATGCGTATCCTAACCTTACGGGGACAGGCTATATGTACGGAGTCCCTGATATAGAATTCACTGTTGGTGGCGGTTACCAAACACCTAAAACCGGACAATCTACAAAAATCAATACAACCTTCGATACCATTCAGGCGGTTAACCTGTCCGTTTCAGGTACTCTGCCGGCGAATACCGCCATTACTTATGAAATCACCGCCAACGCCGGGACAAACTGGTATCAAATCACGCCGACCGCGCAAGGGAATGAATTTATTATTCCTCAAGTCGGCAGGGGAAACGACCTTAGGTGGCGCGCGAATTTATCTACTGCTAATACCAACGTTACGCCGTCCTTGGACCAATTAATAATCACTTATTATACAGGCAGCGCTTTAGTCACCACCACCAACTGGACGGGTTTGGTTAATACGAATCCGATTAAAATGGGTCAATCAATTGCTTATATCAAGTTTGATGCCAAAACCGATTCAGGAACCGCATGTTGGAAGCGTTTTCGTGTTGATAAAGGGCTGAAAACATACACAAACTCTGCCTGCCCGGATAATAAGATTGAAGTCCAGGTTTGGTGTGATACAAATACCAACGGCTTCTGGGATACCGGCGATACGTTTATCGCCAAAGGTAATTTTACTAACGGCACTTGTTACCTCAATATGAACCGCTGGCAGGTAACGACCACCTCTAAAACATATTACATCGTGTATAAGCTTGCTAATGATATTGGAGGTGGTCAACGTGCCGGGGTAAGCGTGAAAGATAGTAGTTATCTTGAGTTCGAGAATGCTACATGTGTAGGTGTTCCGTAACACGAAATCAGTGCGAAGCCTCCCCGACAGGGGGCGAAACTGAAATGCGGAAACACGAAAGATTAATATTCCGTGTTTTCGTGAATTCTTTTCGTGTTTTCGTGTAACAGAAAGGAGGTGCGTGTTCTCGCAAGGGTATAACCTGTGCCCTCAAGGGCAAAACTTGTGCTCTCAAGAGCAGAACTCGTACCCTCAAGAGCAGGACTTGTGCCCACAAGGGCAGAACCTGTGCCCGCAATGGCAAAACCTGTGCTCTCAAGGGCAGAACTTGTGCCCGCAAAGGCAAAACCTGTGCCCGCAAGGGCAGAACTCGTGCCCCGAAATTCTTCGGGGTACCCCCGACCGTAAAAAACTGCTGGAAAACAAAGATTCTAACCAACCCGCATGCTGTCTCTTGGCTCCGATAATCAAGCCGTTTAGCGATACTTTGAAGGAAGCGTGCAAAAATAAAAACCAGGTGATTAAAGACCGGGCCAATCAAGTTCGCTTGAGCCTTTTGGCTTCGGTTAAATCAAAAATCATTTACATTTCCGGCAGTGCCTTACATATAAAGGATATAATAGGCAACGATTCCCCGATAATCAATTTTAACGATATAACAGATTTGCCATCTATCTGTTCGAAATGCAATATCGCGGTCAATCAGGCTGGAGATAAAATCCTGTTTGTCGGCTATGACCGGGAAAAGAACAGGGATATTTATAAGCTGGATATAACAGAGAAAAAATGTTATCGGCTTACAGAAGATACGGCAGATGATTTTGCCCCTTCTTGGAGTCCGGACGGAACTAAAATCACATTTACTTCAACTCGGGATGGCAATGATGAAATATATGTAATGGATGCGGACGGAAAAAATCAAAAGCGTCTTACGGAAAATAAAACTAATGATAGCATGCCTGTCTGGAGGCCGGATGGCACATTCATTGCTTTTATTTCCGACCGTGATGGAACAAACACCATTTACACGATGAATCCTGACGGGACAAACCAGCAGAAAGTTCTTAGCCTTAAAGCGGATAATATTTCCGCTCTCGGAATGCATCCGGATGGGACTAAAATCGCATTTGCCTCCAACCGGAGCGGAAAATATGAAATATACACAGCCGGAGGAATGGGCGATGAAATAACACAGATAACCAAATGTCCGGAAGAGTTTGAATTCGTCGGCAGTCCAATCTGGAGTCCGGACGTCACGCAAATCGCGTTTGCCGCAAAGGTAAAAGGGCAACATGAGATTTATATAATGCCTGCCCGTCCGTCAGGCGGGAATGTGGACGGCTCAAATATGCGCAATATAAGCAATAATCCAGAAGCTGACGATCTTTCGCCCGCTTGGATTCCATCCGATTTAAAAAAGCTTTCTATCTTATTTTCAGAATGATTAATAAACTAAAACGTTTTATTGACTCTATCGAAAACACCAAGCTTGGTTTCGGCTGGTGGATAATTACTTTTTCATGCATCATTCTGGTCCGAAATTTCCTCGAAGGGATTTTGGAGATTGATAAAACCATCGGGTTTATAGATGACCCCTATGCATCTATAATGAGGTTTTTTAGCCACTATCCCCTTTTCTATCTTAGCCAGTTTTTCATCCTGGTAATCCTGCTCCGGTTGCTTACAAAGGAGCGGATAGAAAAGATATCCAAAACAGTCATAGTATTCTGGATTATCACCTGGTTTCCGCCTGTTTTCGACTTCTTTTTCTCCGGAGGCAAGGGGGAAAACGCCGTATACTTTTTCACGGTCAATGAAGTCTGGAATTTCTTTATTAACTGCGCCAATCCGCTGGTAAGTTTTCCCAAAAACGCACCCCCGGGCATCCGGATAGAGTTTGTGTTGGTTAGTTTATTAGCCATTATCTATGTTTTTACCAAGACTAAAAAACTGATTAAATCAATTGCCGGTGCGATTCTATTCTATTTGTCTTTTACCGTTTACGCCGCTGGTTTCCTGGCTATATTGGCGCATATATGGAATGCAATTTTTCCGCAACTTCCTCCGCTTAATACCGGAACGCCTTTTGAGAAAATATATAACGACAGCCCCAGTTTGATAATCAGGTCAGACCAAAGGGTCTCTTTAATTTTCCTGCTCGTTATAATGGTTGCGATATTTATCTGGTATTTCTTGTATGACCGCAATAAGTGCCTGGCGCTTTTAAAGAATATAAGGCTAACCAGATGCATTCACTTCTGCGGGTTAGTCCTTGGAGGAATACTATTAGGCTATCTTGCGGAAAGAAATAATTTACTTGGAGTATTTAGCAACCCGATAGACTATCTTGCCTGCATAGGGCTATGCCTGGCAATCTTTTTTGCCATCCAGTCTTTGATAGTCGTGAATGATATCTTTGACATTGAAAGCGACCGTATCTCCAATCCAAACCGGCCGTTAACACAGGGAATTATTCCATTGGATGAATATAAAACTATTGGATTGGTTTATTTCCTGTTAATGGGTTATTTTGCGGCTAATATTTCATATCTTTCTCTGGTAATCACCCTTTTCTTTAGCGCTTTATACCTGATTTATTCTATTCCGCCTTTCAGGTTAAAACGTATTTTCCCGTTTAATATGATGGTGATAGGAATAAACTCTTTGGTGGCGATGCTATTGGGTTATGCTTTGTTGGGAGGCTCAAAAACGGTAGAGAAATTTCCTAAGGAGCTTATGATACTGGTCCCGCTAAGTTTTTCCCTCGCGGCTAATATTATTACCATTAAAGATGTTAAAGCTGATAAGCAAGCAGGAGTAATCACCCTGCCGGTTTTGTTAGGGGAAAAGATAGGGAGGATAATTATTGCTTTTTTGGTTTTAGCGGCTTATCTGGCTGTTCCGTTAATTTTAGGCATACCTCAATTATGGCTGGCTTCTATCCTGTTTGGAATACTGGCTGGCTTCTGGATTTTAAGAAAGAAATGGCAGGAAACGCCGTTTTTTATCAGTTATTTTATTTATTTAGCAATCGTATTCTATGCGATTGGCATGAGCAGTAAATATATTTAAGTAAAAGGAGGAAATTATGGGAAAGAAATGGATAATAGGAAATTCCCCTCTATCAAGAGGGGTTAGGGGTGTGTTATTTCTCTGTGTTCTTTGTGCCTTTGTGGTGCCGTCTTTGGCGAGCCTCGCCCCGATGGGCGGGAATCTCTACGCCGATAGCTGGTCACAAACCACCTTCCCGGCCGGGACGGGTGTTTTTACCAGCACCCAACCGGCTAACGGAAATGCCGATGCTACACTATCCAATGCTTTTAACGTGGATTCCGGAACAGGTGCGGATGGCGCGTTTGATTCTTCCACATATAACGGAAGTTCTATTGCCGGTATTTCCGGAACCGCTCCTAATATAACTATAAATACCAGCAATGCAACTAAACTGGGCACGTATAACTTCACCACATTTACCATTGCCGCAGGGCATACGGTTACAGCTAATGGAACTAACTTTTTAATTATTAAAGCAACCGGAAATGTAACGATTAGCGGGACTTTAAATGGCAGCGGCAGTAATGGACAAGATGGTTCCACTACCGGACAAGCGGCAGGCGGTGGCGGCGGCGGCGCAGTGAAAATATTGTCCGCCGGAAATATTACCATAAATGCCGGTGGATTTATTCTGGCTAATGGGGGAAACGGAGGAAATGTTGATAATAACTACCCCAATACTCCAGGCGGGCCTGGTGGTCCGGGTGGTGGCACCGGCGGCGCGGGATGTGGCTACGGCGGAGTATCAGGCGGCAGACCAGGAACTGGATCCGGTCCCGGTGGCGGTGGCTGGACTGCTGGCGGTGGCGGCGGCGGTTATGGTGGCGCTGGAGGAGTTGGTGGCGGCTCGGCAGGAGTTACTTATGGAGCGGCTGATTTAGCCACCTTATACGGAGGCAGCGGCGGCGGCGGCGGATGCACAGGTAACGGAGGCGGAGGCGGCGGCAGTGGCGGAAGCATCTTCTTAACCTCTGGTAATGTAACTATTTCAGGTTTTGTCAGGGCAAATGGCGGTAATGGCGTGGCTTCTACTAACGGAGGAGGAGGCGGCGGAAGAATCAGAGTGGAATCGCCCACGATTACCGGTTTAGCCAATTGCACTGCCAACGGCGGTACCGGGGTCCCTAACAACGGCGCGGCTGGCACCATTTCATCTTCTACAGGAGGAGGCGGTTATGCGGCTTCAGGAACTTATCTTTCCCCGCTAATTAATCCTTCCGGACTTGTTTCCTGGGGTGCATTGACATATACTAAAAACACACCTGCCAATACAACGCTTACTATCGATGTTCTGAAAGCTGATGATAATTCTGTTTTATCTAGTAACGTTACTTCCGGCACCAATTTATCATCCCTTATTCCAGCGTATACATTTATTAAACTTAGAGCTAATTTTTCATCTACAAATCCTTCCAACACTTCAACACTTTCAGATTGGGGAATAAATTATACGGGTGGAGGCACAACTGTAACCACCTCAAACTGGACGGATTTGACTCAAGGGAAAGCCGTTCAAATGGGACAATCAACCGCTTATGTGAAATTTACCATGAAAACCGAATCCGGGACGACCCGCTGGAAACGTTTTCGCATTGATAAAGGATTAAAAACATATACAAATATCGCCGCGCCGGACAGTAAAATAGAAATCCAGGTTTGGTGTGAAACTAGTGGCAATGGATTCTGGGATTCCGGAGATACGCTTATCAGTAAAGGCAACTTTGTTAACGGCACGTGCTGGCTTAATATGAAACGCTGGGAGATAACAACAACGCCTAAAACTTATTATATTGTATATAAACTCAAA
The DNA here is from genome assembly GCA_016207825.1 of Planctomycetota bacterium. NCBI lineage: Bacteria > Pseudomonadati > Planctomycetota > Planctomycetota bacterium. The sequence continues at coordinate 51,625 of JACQZI010000005.1, forward strand.
GACGATATCGGTGGCGGACAACGTGCTGGAGTAAAAATAACTAATTCAAGTTATTTAGAGTTTGAAAATGCTACTTGCGTCGGCGTTCCTTAGAAACGGCTACAACAAATATTATTTCTTTAAGAATGAATACTTAGTAATGCGAAAAAAAAACGCTTATGAAATTATACACCTATAAAAATGGAGATTTTTATGCGCCACATGAAAGTTTGTAACTTTGGATTTTGGGGATTGATAATTATTTGGAGTTTAGCAATTGTAAATTGTGATTTGGGTGCCGATACCTGGCTGCAAACGACTTTTCCGCCCGAGACAGGAACGTTCAATAACACCTCGCCGGCTAACTCTGATAATGATATAATTCTTACCAGTTCAGTTGCGATTAATGTTGGTACCGGTTCTGATGGTGCAATAACCGTTGCCGCGGCAAAAAATATTAATACGGATACCATTGCCGCCGGCAGGACTGTCGCCGATGGCTGGAACTCACGCGTTTCCGCCCTTACGGCAAATACAGCGACTCTTGTAGATGCACCACCGGCTAATACTTTTAACGTGGGGGATGAGGTTATTCTAATATCACTTAAAGGGATATCCACTGCTTCTTCTAATGTCGGACTCTATGAATTTCTCCGCGTTCAATCGGTCGCAGGGAATATCCTAACTTTTACGACCAATAAGGTCAATTGGTATGGGGATGGAGCTAACGATACCAATGTTGGAACGAATCAAAAAGTAATGGTCCAGCGTGTTCCGAATTATACAGATGTAACGATTAATTCAGGCGGATCGCTCACTTGTAATGCTTTTAATGGAACGAAAGGCGGAATTCTGGCATTTCGCGCTAAAGGAACCGTGACAGTTAATGTTTCCAATGGAATTAGTGCTACTGGAAAAGGATTTGTAGGAGGCACCGGCGTCGCTTATACCGCAAATGCCGGAGGCGGCGAATCCTATAACGGAACCGGCGGAATAGGCGGCCCTTATAACGGCGGAGGAAGCCCCGGCCAGGGCGGCGGCGGCGGCGGCGGCGATAATAACGGCTCTGTTTTTGCTGGAGGCGGTGGAGCGCTTGGTTCCGGTGGCGGTGGCGGCGGCGGGGCAGGAGCAGGCGGCGGTTATATTGCCAGAGGAGGAGGCGGCGGAGGCGGCGGACACGGGAATAACAGTTTCGGAATGGGCGGCGCTGGCATTAACTCGGGAGGAAACGGGACAACAACATCAGGAGGCGCCGGCGCAATCGCGGCAAGGTCAGGCTCCAGCGATAACGGCGGCGGAGCGGGCGGCGGCGGTTATGACGGCAGGGCGGATTCTTCCGGACTCAATACACGGGCGTATATGGGCGGCGGCGGCGGCGCAGGCGGCGGCGCGACTAACTTAAATAATTTAGGCGACGCCAAAACAGGCGCTAACGGAGGAATCGGAGGCGGCATCATTATTATTTATGCATCCTTCATTAATATTACAACGGGAGCTTCTATGACCGCCAATGGCAACAACGGCGCGAATGGTGCAAGCGGCACATATGGACGAGGAGGAGGCGGCGGGGGCGGTGCCGGAGGTTCTATTATAATATTAGCAACTCAAATAATCAACTCAGGCAACATTACTGCTGATAAAGGGAACGGAGGAACAACGACGGATGGATACACCGGCGGTGCCGGCGGCAATGGCAGAATCTACGCACGCTATGTTTCTTTCAGCGGTAATAATCCTACCCCGAATTACTATAGCCTTGCAATACCTTATATTACGCCTGGTAGTTATATTTCCCCGGCGCTTATTCCAACTGGCGTTTCTTATTGGGGTGTCTTAAAATATTCGGTAACATCACCCACTAATACCGCCTTAACCGTGGATGTAATCAGCTCATCTAACAATTCATTATTAGTTGCAAATGTGCCTTTTGGAACAGACCTTAAAGCCGCTTACCCTGCGACATTTGTAAATATTACGGGAATAAAACTTAGGGCGAATTTCTCTGCCGCAGATACAACCAAAACCCCGTCTTTGTCTTACTGGCAGCTGGAATACGCCACGGGCACTGCAGTCACCACCACTAACTGGACGGATTTGCTTAATGGGAAATCAATTCAAATGGGGCAATCAATCGCTCATGTTAAATTCAATATGAAAACCGAGGCAGGAATAACCAAATGGCGCCGTTTTCGGGTTGATAAAGGAGTAAAAACATATACCAATATCGCCTGCCCGGATAGCAAAATAGAAGTCCAGATCTGGTGTGAAAATACCGGTAACGGATTCTGGGACATTGGCGATACGTTTATCTCTAAAGGCATCTTCGGCAATGGAATATGCTATCTTAATATGAAAGGCTGGGAGGTAACAACGACATCAAAAACATATTATATTGTCTATAAGCTATCAGGGGATGTCGGCGGAGGACAGCGTGCCGGCGTTAAAATAACAGATAGCAGTTATCTAGAATTCGAAAACGCAACTTGCGTCGGCGTTCCTTAGTGTAATAATTATCGCCGAAGTCCCGCCCCATGGCGTCGGGGTATAGGGGTGCCGTAATAACACATAAGAATTAATCATGAGAATAAGTAATTGGAAATTGATTGTGGGCACGTTCTTTTTCCTTTGTGTTTTTGTAATTAATCATCTTCATGCCGATACCTGGTCGCAAACAACTTTCCCGATAGGGACAGGAGTATTTAGCGATACCTCTCCGGCTGATTTTGACAATGATGTAAAACTAATCGGCACTCTTGTAATTGATGCCGGTAACGGTGCAGATGGACCTTGGACTATTTCCACATCTGTTAATATTAATGTGAATACCAATGGAAATGGTGGACGGACCGCACCTGATGGTATTAACTGGCAGGTCAATCAGAATGTTGTTTCAGGACAGGCTGTTATATCATCAGGAATAGCCGTTCCTACCGGATTTGCCGTCGGTGATGAGATTATTATAATTAACCTCAAAGGCGCTTCCGGAAATTATGCTAATGTCGGCTTATATGAATTCAAACGAATTTCTGTAGTTGCCGCTAATTCAATTACTGTCACTTCTAACTTGACTAATTCTTATGATGGAACAACCCAAAAAATAATGGTCCAGCGAATTCCTAACTACACTAATGTAACAATTGATACAGGAGGTTCTTTGACCTGCAATGCATGGAATGGAACTCTTGGTGGCGTCCTCGCTTTTAGGGCAAACGGGACAGTAACAGTTAATGTGGCTAATGGAATTAATGCTAATGGTAAAGGGTTTACCGGGGGCACAGGCACAACATATGATGCTAATGCCGGTGGAGGAGAATCTTATAACGGTGCAGCCGGCAGCGGAGGAAAAGGCAATCCCGTATCTGTAGGAAATAGCGGACAGGGTGGTGGTGGTGGCGCAGGTGATACTAACTCTGATGCGACCCAGCGTGCCGGAGGAACCGGTACAATCGGTTCCGGAGGCGGCGGGGCCGGCGCTTGCTGGACTAACAGTAACTTCAGCAGCTTTGCTGGAGGAGGAGGTGGTGGTGGACATGGTTCTGCTGGAGGAGGAGGCAGCAGCGGCTCTGCTAACGGACAAACACCAACCGGTTCTCAGGGAGGTAGTGGCTTAAACAATGGTGGCGCATCAGGTAGCACCAGTGGCGGGGCCGCACAATATGGCGGCGGCGGTGGTGGTGGCGGTTATGACGGCAGAGCAGATTCTTCCGGCCTTAATACACGGGCGTATATGGGCGGAGGCGGCGGTGCCGGCGGCGCGGTATGTAATACGAATTACGGTACTTCAAGAAATGGAGCTTCGGGCGGTTCAGGCGCAGGTATTATTTTTATCAGCGCTAATACGCTTAACACCGCTTCAGGGGCATCTATTACCGCCAACGGAGCTAATGGGTCTTCTGCGTCTACTGCAACAGGTTCATTTCCGGGTGCCGGAGGTGGCGGCGCCGGAGGCTCTATTATCTTATATGCAATGACGGTAAACAATAGTGGTAATATCATAGCTAATGGAGGCACTGGAGGAACGGTACAATATGCCGGCGGCAATGGCGGCGGAGGAAGAACATTTGCTGCGTATAATTCTTTTAATGGGGCTGCGCCTACGCCTAATTATTCAAGCGGGACACTGCTAATGGGATACTCTTCATCCGGCACATACATTTCTCCTTTAATTAATCCAACCGGACTTGTTTCTTGGGGGGTCTTAACTTATACTAAAAATACACCTGCCGATACAACTTTTACCGTTGATGTCTTAAAAGCAGAAGATAATTCTGTATTAGTTGCCAATGTCGCTTCGGGGACTAATTTGGCATCTGTTATTCTTAACTATACTCTTATTAAACTCCGGGCAAATTTAGCTACTTCGAATCCGATAGCAACTTCCACGCTTTCAGATTGGGGAATAATTTATACAGGAGGAGGCACAACTGTTACAACTACAAACTGGTCAGATTTGCTTAACGGAAAATCAGTTCAAATGGGCCAATCAATAGCTCACGTAAAATTTGAGATGAAAACTCTGTCAGGAACAGCGCGCTGGAAAAGATTTAGAATTGACAAGGGATTGAAAACATATACAAATATTGCTTGTTCTGATTCTAAAATAGAGACACAGGTGTGGTGCGAAAATAATAATAATGGTTTTTGGGATATCGGCGATACGTTTATCAGTAAAGGTAATTTTACCAATGGTACCGTGTATCTCAATATGAACCGCTGGGAGGTAACGACAATACCTAAAACGTATTATATTGTATATAAACTCAAAAATGATATCGGCGGCGGACAACGTGCCGGCGTTAAAATAACCGATAGCAGTTATCTTGAGTTCGAGAACGCCATGTGTGTTGGAGTACCACCATAAGGATGTTAGAATTTTCCGCCAGAGGCGGACTCGCCTTCGGCGGGGAGAATGCTACGTGCATAGGAGTTCCTTAATAATCTAAAAAGTTAGCTATTAATACCTGCCCCCGCAATGAAGCAAGGCATCCTCTACCCCTTCGGTCAAGGGAAGCTGTGCACAGGGAAAAAGTAATCCTTCAAATCCGCGTAGCAAAGCTCTGCGTCCAAAATAAAAAAGGGCGTCCCGATTTCTCAGAACGCCCCTTCATAACATACTAACAACTAATAACTGTCCTCTGACAACTTCCTCTACCTGCGCCTATCGCCACTAAACCGATTATTTTGCCTGGGAGGACGGGGCCTTTCCTGCTGCATCCCTTCCGGAACCGGTGGCTCGCTCGCCGGGTCAACAGCTTGCTTGCGGCTGAGCTTAATCTTGCCCTGGTCGTCTATACCGATGCACTTGACCGGGATAATATCGCCCATCTTGACGACATCGGTGACGCTCCCGACATAGCGGTTGGAAAGCTCGGAGATATGGACCAACCCTTCCTGGCCGACCAGTATCTCGACAAACGCACCGAAGTCCTTGATGGAAACGACTTTGCCCTGGTAGATTTTGCCGATTTCGGCTTCTTCCACGATACCTTCCACCTGTTTCTTGGCGGCATCAAGAGAGGCGGCGTCCTTACCGTAAATGATAACCTCTCCGGTATCTTCTATTTCAATCTTGACGCCTGTTTCTTCCTGGATTCTGCGGATGGTCTTGCCGCCGCCGCCGATAACCGCGCCGATTTTATCCGGCTTAATCATCAAGCGGACAACGCGCGGTGCATAAGCAGAAATATCCGTCCTGGGCGCGGCAAGCGCCTGCGCCATCTTTCCCAAAATATGGAGACGGCCTTCTTTTGCCTGCGCCAGTGCTTTCTTCATGATGTCCATAGAAAGGCCGCCCACCTTTATATCCATCTGGAAACCGGTAATCCCGTTGGCGGTGCCGGCGACTTTGAAATCCATATCGCCGTATTTATCTTCGCTTCCGAGAATATCGGAAAGTATGCTGATATCGTTCCCTTCCTTAACGAGTCCCATGGCGATTCCGGCAACCGGGGACTTAATCGGCACACCCGCGTCCATCAGGGAAAGCGTCGCGCCGCAAACCGTTGCCATGGATGAGGAGCCGTTTGATTCCAGGATATCGGAAACCACCCGGATGGTATACGGGAATTTCTCAAAGTCCGGCAGCATCGGTTCCACCGCCCTTTCGGCTAAGTGGCCGTGCCCTATTTCACGCCTGCCGGGCCCGCGCAGAGGTTTCACCTCTCCCACCGAAAACGGCGGGAAATTATAGTGGAGCATAAAACGCTTGACGTATTCATCGGCCAGCCCGTCTATAATCTGCTCGTCATCGGCTGTACCGAGCGTTGCCACGACCAATGCCTGCGTCTCGCCGCGGGTAAAGAGCGCCGAGCCGTGCGTCCGGGGCAGTATCCCCAAATCGCAGGTAATCGGGCGTATTTCCGTCAGGCTTCTGCCGTCCATCCGTTTGCCGCTGGTAATCAGCTCGCGGACTATTTCCTCTTCAATCTTGGTGAATGCCGCCTTGATGAGCTTGGTCTGCTTTTGGGCATCGGCTTCGGGAAGACTCGCGCAATAAGTTTCAATCTGCTTCTTTTTTATCTCGGAAACGGCGTCATGCCGCTCGTGCTTGCCTTTTATCTGGATTTTGGTTTTTAATTCGTCATGGATTTCCTTCTTCATCTTTTCATAAAGCGCCTTATCGAATTCCGGCGGAGTCACTTCCATCTTCTTCTTATCGGTCTTCAACTGTTTCTGGAGAGCGACCAGTTCCTTAACGGCTTTATGGCCGAACTCGATTGCTTCCAGCAAGGCTTCCTCGGATTCCTCCTTGGCGCCGCCTTCGACCATGAGGACCGCGTCCGCCGTGCCGGCGATGACGATATCCATCGTGCTTTCTTTCATTTCCGATATTTCCGGGTTGAGGGTGAGCGTCCCGTTGAGCTTGCCGACTTTTACCGCGCCGATAGGCCCGTTAAAAGGAATGCCGGAAAGCACCAGACACGCCGAGGCGCCGTTGATTGCCAGGATATCCGGGTCGAAATTGCCTTCTGCGGAAAGAACCATGGACATCAGCTGTATTTCGTTCTGGAATCCTTCCGGGAAAAGCGGCCTTAAGGGGCGGTCAATCAACCGCATGGTTAAGATTTCCTCCGTGGTCGGCCTGCCTTCGCGCTTAAAGAAGCCGCCCGGAATCTTTCCGGCGGCGGAGGTCTTTTCGCGGTAGTCCACGGTCAAGGGGACCATAGCATCGTCCCACTGGGATTCTCTGGCTTCACCGGCAACCACGGTCGTTAAGACGACCGAATCGCCGTAGGAGACGAGAGCCGCTCCGTCTGCCTGTTTTGCCATCACACCTGTCTGGATGGTGAACTGGCGCCTGCCTAATTGCAGTGTCACTTCCTGTTTCATGATTAAACTCCTTTAGCGGGAGTGTCGTGAACCTGATTTTCCGGACGGGAAAGTATGAAGGTTAAGGAAAAGGTAGGTACTACATTAATTTTTTATTAATCACCATCCCCGAATCCCGCAGGGGTGAGTGGGATAGGCGCCACACTTCCGCCATCCTCTCAACCCGCAGGGCTGAACGGCATAGGCACATCAATATTGTACCTACCTCGCCCTAATAACCTTCTTCATTACTTCCCGCTTCCGCGGTTCTGTTTAAACTCCCTACTTTATTATTATCCCGATACACAGTATTCGGGAATATTATTGTTTATGTATAAACGGACTTCTTAAAACGAGCCGTGTTATTTACGAATGCCGAGCTTCTTGATAATTTCCTGGTATTTGGATGGCTGGTGTTTGGCAAGATATTTAAGAAGGGCTGAACGGTGTCCGACCATCATAAGCAAGCCCCTACGGGAATTGGTATCCTTGGGGTGGCGCTTAAAATGTTCGGTTAATTCGGCTATCCGCTCGGTTAAGAGCGCGATTTGGACCTGTGACGAACCGGTATCTTTCTTATGCACCTGGTGCGCCTTAATAACCCCTGTCTTTTTTTCTGCTACTAATGCCATATCATTTATTATTAATTTATTAACTCTTATAGGATAACATTTAATAGGAAATTGTCAAGAAATAATCACACCTCTACAATATAATCAATCAGGTGTCCCCGAATCCCGCAAGGCGGGAGAAGTGGGATGTTTACCTTAATAACTTTTTAGTATCAATGACGTCCCCGCCTCCGGAACGCAACCGAAGGTCCCCGACAGGGGGTGATGTCCCGACCGGCTGTGTCGGGATACAATCCATAATAAAGCATAATCAAGCGTTCCCGAAATGTAACGAAGTGGTAGTGAAACGTGACGCCATTTTCCGCCCTGATTTTTGGATAGGAAGAGCCTACTATCTTTATAATGGAGGGGTACCTTACTATGATGCCATATTTAGCTTAATTATAATAGATAGCTACCTTACTATGTTGCCATACTTAGCTCTATTATAATGGATAGACACCTTACTATGATACCACGCCTATTTTAATTATAGTGGAATGGGGCCTTACTTTGATGCCATACTTATTTTAATTATAATGGATGGCTACCTTACTATATTGCCACACTTAGCTTAATTATAATGGATAGGTACCTTACTGTGATGCCATACTTGCAATATTTATAATGAAGGGAGAGTTAGGTAGGAGGGGGGTAGGGGTATGGGGGTAGGCTGAAACACGCTTATATTGAGATGCAAACGCATATATTCGTTTTCAGGAAAATTGGGGATGAGGCGTATTACCGCAAAAGAAGCCAAGGCGAAATCGCCCAGCTAACCATAGACATCTTCCTGAACGGGTTGAGGCCGAGGAAATAGCTTTTACTATCAGAAAACTACCCACATCACGCCGAGGCATATTACAAACCATATTAAGATAGCATGCTTAAAATATTTCCTTGGGGACCGATCCTGTTTATATAAAAGACGTTTAGTCGGGTCATTACTCCCCCATCTCCACATCCAATCAGGAAGAGCCCTTTCCTTTTTCATATCGATAAAACAAACAGCTATCCCTATCAGAAAGATAAATCCGGTAACTATTAATTTGATTTCTATAGGCATCATATCAATTATTTCAGGGACAATTCAGAGGACGTTTTGTTTACAGACCCAGTTCCATCCCCTCAGCCGTGGCGAAGCAGTCCAATGATGATTTCTTGTTTTTGATGATACGACGGCAATCCGAGACAAAGCCGTCAATCGCTTCGTCTTCCCTTTCCTGGTTATGGTGGAATAAGCCGAACTTTTTCACCTTAGCTTCCAACGCCAGCCGTAAAGCGTCCGTATAAACGCTATGCCCCCAGGTCTTGGTCCGGGCGTATTCCTCTGCCGTGAATTCGGCATCGTGGATAAGCAAATCCACACCCGCACACGCCTTGACGTAATCCGCGTATTCTAATCCCCCCGGATGCTTATATGTAAGCTCGTTATCCGTTATGAAGATAAAGCTTTTCCCATCTTCGGTAAACTTATAACCCATGCCCTGGTCAGGATGGCTCAATAAAATCGGTGAAACAGAGATAGAATCAATCTTAAATGTTTCAGTACAAATGCCGTGATAGGTAATATCCGCCTTGACTTCGCTGTAATTCACCGGGAAGTTCGGATGCACCATGGTGCCGGAAATTATATTCTTGACGGAATCCTGGGCAAATGGGCAGCCGAACATATCTATTTTAGTCTGCTTCATGTGAATGGGCTTAAAGAAAGGGAATCCGAGGATATGGTCCCAGTGCGCGTGGGTGAAGACCAGCGAATATTCAAACCGCTTTTCGCTAATAAGTTTGTTGCCGAGCTTCCGGATGCCCGAACCGGCGTCAACAATGATTATGTAATCGTTTTTCGTCCGTATTTCCAGGCAGGTGGTGCTCCCGCCGTATTTCAGGTATTCTTTGCCCGAAACCGGAATCGAGCCGCGGCTTCCCCAACAGCGAATTAACATTTAAGCGAGTATAATAAAAATATTGGCGTATTTCAAATAAATGCGGTTATTATTGGCGAGCGCTGTCCTCGTCCTTATAATAGATGTATGGGATTAAAGGCGGGCACTGTCTCGCACTTCTATTATAAATATTAGATTAGTAGCGAGCGTGCCTGACTTACCGATTAAGATTTATGTCAGTCTGGCATACTGCTTCACGCCGATTTCGTAGAGGTCGTTGCCTTTGGTATCGTTGATGACGATAAGCGGGAAATCTTCCACTTCGAGCCTGCGGACTGCTTCCGGTCCCAAATCATCGTAGGCGATGAGGTCGGCTTTCTTGATATGCTGGCTTAAAAGAGCGGCCGCGCCGCCGACCGCCGCGAAGTATATTGCCTTGTATTTCTTAATCGCCTCTATCACTTCAGGAGAGCGCTTGCCTTTACCTATCATGCCTTTCAATCCGTCCTCCATAAGGAGCGGGGAATAGGCGTCCATCCGGTAGGAAGTGGTCGGGCCGGCCGAGCCGATAACCTGTCCTGGCTTGGCGGGAGTGGGACCGACGTAGTATACAACGCTTCCTTTCAGGTCGAAAGGCAGTTTCGGGACGCGCTTTTCCTTGCCGGCGAGGATGATTTCGTCGTAGATGCGCTTGTGGGCGGCATCGCGCGAGGTATAGATTACGCCGGAAAGGGTGATTTTATCTCCGGCGGATAAGCTATTAACCACGGCATCGGTAAGCGGTGTGGTTATTTTCATATATCAATATGGATTTTACTCCCCCGCTGATTTGCCGTCAAGAAAAATATATTGCCATCCCCTACCTGAAGGTTGGGATTCCCTATTAATCGGGTATCCCCGAAACATAGTGGAGCGGGACAAAGGCACTAAGGCACAAAAAAAAGAATCTAATTCTTAATTATATTTTTAGTGTCTTGGTGTCTTAGTGGCAAGAATTCTATAAGAAAAATAAATTGACATACGCAAATAAACAATATATTCTATCACTTTAATTGATGCAAATTAGAATGGGGGTGTAGCTCAGCTGGGAGAGCGTGTGAATGGCATTCACAAGGCCAGGGGTTCAATTCCCCTCACCTCCACCAAATACTGTTAAAGGTTACAGGTTACGAGTTATAAGTTAATTCAACCTGCAACTTAAAACCTATAACTTGTAACGCCATGTTAATAGACACACACGCCCATCTTGATTTTCCGGACTTCGATAAAGACCGCGATGACGTCATCCAGCACGCCAAGGAAGCCAATATCGGCTATATTATAAATATCGGAACCTCCATCGAATCCAGCCGTAAGGTAATAGCGCTTGCCGAACAATACGAAAACCTTTACGCGGCGGTGGGAATCCATCCGCACGAGGCACAAACCGTTAAAGAGGCTGATTATATCGAACTGGAAAAATTAGCCGCCAATCCCAAAGTGGTTGCCATAGGCGAAATCGGGCTCGATTTCTACAAGGATAAAAGCCCACGCGATAAGCAGAAAGAGATTTTTACAAGGCAACTCCGAATTGCTAAGAAGGTTGCCAAACCCGTGGTCATCCATTCGAGGGAAGCTCACAATGAGACTTTAGAAATAATCAGAGCCGAGTTGGGGGAAAAGGCCAAAGGCGTAGCGCACTGCTTTTCCGGCTCCACGGAAACGGCAAGGGAATTCCTTGATTTAGGATTTTACATCTCGATTGCCGGGCCGGTGACATACCCGAACGCGGAGAAACTGCGCGCCGTGACCAAGACCATACCGGTCGAAAAGCTGCTTCTGGAAACGGATTGCCCGTTCCTCGCCCCGCAGTCCAGGCGCGGATTGCGCAACGAACCGGCTTATATCGTCCACGCCCTTGAGGAATTCTCCAGAATCTACGGACTCTCCAAGGACGATATCGGGAGAATCACCACCCTTAACGCCATGGAATTATTCAAGCTCGCACCTTTGAGCGAAAAGAGCAAGATTGCTTATAATATCAGGAACTCGCTTTACCTTAATATTACCAACCGGTGCACCTCCAGCTGTATCTTCTGCGTGACCAAATTCACCAACTATGTAAAGGGACATAATTTGCGGCTGGAAACGGAGCCAAGCGTAAAGGAAATAATCGACGCCATCGGCGATTCATCCAAATACAAGGAAGTGGTCTTCTGCGGATATGGCGAACCGACCATGCGGCTTGATGTGATAAAAGAAATCGCCAAGTACCTTAAGAAGAAAAACACCTATATACGCCTGAATACCAATGGGCACGGCAACCTGATTAATAACCGCTCGATTGGGTCGGAGCTAAAAGGTCTGATTGACGCCATGTCCATAAGCCTCAATGCGGTTACTCCGGAGCAGTATGTAAAAATCTGCCATCCCAAATTCGGTGCGGAAACTTTCTATAAGGTGCTGGAATTCATCAGGGAAGCCAAGCAATACATCCCAAGGATTGAAGTCACCTGCGTATCCCACCCGGATGTGGATGTCCAGAAATGCCGCCAGATTGCCGGAGAGCTGGGAGTGGATTTCCGCGGAAGGATTTATAACGAAGTCGGATAGAAGATAGTTGTCAGCATATAGTTATTAGTCTCAATTCTTTTATACCCTGTTTTTAATTGACCCTCTGCTTTAATTTATGCATTATTAAGTGTAATCTGTACACGGATTAAGCAGATTTTACGGATTATTTCTTTTCCCTTAAGAGATAAAACCCATCTGCTTAATCCGCTAAATCGGTGTACTAAATTTACAGTCAATGGCTGGAGATGCACACATAGAACTGATGATGCGCGTGAAGAACGGCGACAAATCCGCCTTCGAAGAGTTGTATCATCTATACAGCCAGCCTTTGGGCAATTTCTTCTACCGGATGAGTGGAAGCAAATCCATTGCCGAGGATTGCTTGCAGGAAGTCTTCTACAGGATATGGCTCTACCGGGAAAATTACCAGCCACAGGCCAAGGTCATAACCTACCTCTTCCACATAGCCAAAAACTACTGGATTAACGAGGGCAAAAAGCTCAGGCGCGTCATCCCTTTCACCACATTTGCGGGAAGCAGGGATGAAAACTCCGCGCCGGATTTCCCCGGAGACAAGACAGCGCCGGATGAGGAGGCAATGTCCAACGAAGTAAAAGATTCCATAAAGGAGGCGCTCAGGAAGCTCTCCGAAAAAGAGCGGATAGTCGTGGTGATGAGCATGTACCAGAAACTCCCATATTCCGAAATCGCGGAAATACTCGGCATCGCCGAGATAACGGTGAAAACCCGCATGACCAAGGCTCTGGAGAGATTGAAGAAACCACTCGGCAAATATTTACAATAATATATTTGATTCTGTCAGATAATTCCGATATATATAAATAACTTATGAAATGGTCACAGGCGTTTATTCCAACCCTTAAAGAAGACCCCTCGGATGCGGAAACCATAAGCCACAAGCTGATGGTCCGCGCGGGGCTCGTCCGTAAGCTGGCCGCTGGGACATACACCTACCTGCCTTTAGGGCAGAAGGTTTTAAACAAGGTCATAAATATTGTCCGCGAGGAAATAGACCGGGCAGGCGCGCAGGAGCTCCTTATGCCGGCGATTCATCCCGTTGAACTCTGGGAGAAAACAGGACGACTGGCGCTTTTCGGCGATATCATCTATAAGGTAAAAGACCGGACGGATAAGATAAGCGTCCTTGGGCCGACCCACGAGGAAATTGTAACCGACCTCGTTGCCAACGAAATACGCTCTTACCGGCAGCTGCCGGTAACGCTTTACCAGATACAGACAAAATTCCGCGATGAGATGCGCCCGCGCTTCGGCATCATCCGCTCCAAGGAATTCCTGATGATGGACGCCTACAGCTTTGATACAACCAAGGAAGGTCTGGACAAAAGCTACCAGGCGATGTACGACGCCTATTGCCGGATATTCGACCGCTGCGGGGTGAAATACAGCATAGTCGAGGCGGAAAGCGGCCTGATGGGCGGCAATGTTTCCCACGAATTCATGACGCCTTCTGCCATGGGCGAGGATTTATTCGTCACCTGCCCGAAGTGCAATTACGGGGCAAACATCGTGCTGGCACCGGCCAACATGAAGATAACCAAAGACGCGACCATCACGCTTAAACCGATGTCAGAAATACTAACGCCCGGTAAAACTTCTATAGAAGCGATAAGCGAGTTCCTCAAGGCAAAACCGGAAATGATGCTAAAAACACTTATCTGCATGGCAAACGGGAAACCGATTGCCGTCTTGTTAAGAGGCGACCACGAACTTAATGTTTATAAGCTCTCTCAACTGGTCGGCACGAATAATATCTCCATGGCGGATGTAGAAACAATACAAAAAGTCACCGGCGGACCGATGGGATTTTCCGGGCCGGTCGGATTAAAGGGGATAGAAATCATCGCAGATAACGCGGTGCTTGGGATGAGGAACTTCGTGGCAGGCGCCAACAAGTTTGATACGCATCTGGTGAATGTCAATCTAACCCGCGATTTCACTTTCTCCAAGGCGGCGGATATCCGGGTAGTCGCGGAAGGAGATTTGTGCCCGAAGTGCGGTGAAAAACTTACCATATCGCACGGGATAGAAATCGGGCATGTATTTAAGCTCGGCACTCGTTATTCGGAGGCGCTCTCGGCAAGCTTCCTGGATGAAAAAGGCAATCTACTGCCTGATATCATGGGCTGTTACGGAATCGGGGTTAACCGTATCATCGCCTCGTTCATCGAAAATTCCTATGACGAAAACGGTATCATTTGGTCAAACGAAATCGCACCGTATGACGTGGTTATTTCCTCCATCAATCCGGAAAAGGAAGAAATCGCCCGAATATCGCAGATGCTTTATACAAAGCTCGCGGCAAAGGGAGTGGATGTCCTGTGGGACGACCGCGACCTTTCAGCCGGGATTAAGTTCAAGGATGCGGATTTGATAGGGATTCCCATCCGCGTCACGGTCGGCAAATACGCGATAGAAAAACAAACTGTGGATATCAAGTTACGCAAGGAACTAAAACAGAAAGCGGTCCCGGTGGCAGACGCAGTGAACGAAACCATGCAACTCCTAAGCCCGATGGAGTGACAAATCCGACATATCCTTTAAGCCTTAAGAATTTTTACGTCGGAATAAAATACTTTATATCAAGAATACTGCCGGTCCGTTTTTTGGGCTCGTTATAGACAGGAACCACGTTCATCCCGATTTTGATTTCTTCCAGGCGAGCCTCCCCTATTTTATGCAAGATTCCCCCGGTGATTCCCTTAAACGTGATAAATGCCACGATGATCGGTTCCAGTAAAGCCATGCCGTTCATATCCGTATAAGAGATGGTAAATGTCTGGATGGTCCCTTTTTTGGGAACGGGCTTCCATTTATCCAGTGTCTTAAAACAGCTTTCGCAGTATAATCTGGGAGGGAGGTAAAGCTTGCGGCATTTGGAGCAGACCGTACCCATAAGTTTTTCCTTGTCGCGTATTTCGCGGAAGAACCTTTCGCCGGCCAAGCCCGCGGTATAGATATATTCAACGGGCATATTGCCTTTCCAACGAATGAAATCGCTCATAATTTACTCCTTTATATACACAAAAACACGGAATTAATACGAAAGCACAAAGGATTTACTCTTTCGTGCTATCGTTCCGCTAATTTCGCGGTTTCGGGTTAAACAGGCTTAAAATATTTTATATCCGTAATGGCGCCGGTACGCTGGGCTGGTTCTTTCCAGACGGCTTTGACGCGCAGGCCAACCCTGACCTTTCGCGGCTCGATTTCGCCCAGAAGGTGCATGATGCCCATTCCGGGAGAAGCGCCGTCTATCTCGACAACCGCCGGTATCTGCGGCTCAACCAGCCGTTTCATATTCCAGCTGATATAGCAGAGCGAAAACGTGTTGACCGTACCGGTATCCTGCAAAGGAATCCAATCCGAAGTAGGCTTGAAGCACCACTCGCAAAACATCCTCGGCGGGATAAGCACCCTGGAGCAATGCTGGCAACGGCGCGCCAAAAGCACGCCTTTTTTCAAGCCTTCCAGGTATCTGCCGATAGCCACGCCAGCATCCCATTGGTATTCCAGGATAGGTTTAAAAGAAGTAAGGCAAAGGTTGCCTTCGGTAAAATCATCGTTTTTAAGAGCCATGCCCGGTTTTATCTTAAAAGACTGGGGTTTTACCTGAACGACCTTTTTAACTTTCTGCACTCGTTTTTTTCTCATACTAAAATATTTATTCTCCCTTTCCGATACATAGATAAAAACGCCTCGTTAACAAGAGGGTCGAACTGCTTGCCTGAAAGCAGTGAAATTTCTTTAATGGCATAATCCACATCCATTGCCTGGCGATAAGGACGGTCCATAGTCATGGCATCAAAAGTATCTGCCAGGCAGATAATCCTGGAAAGGAGAGGGATCTCATCCCCTTTTAAGCCCTGGGGGTAACCGCCGCCATCGTATTGCTCGTGGTGGGCAAGGATAACCCGCGCCAGTGATTTGTTTATATTATAAATAATGTTGTATCCGATAATCGGATGCATGCGGATTGATTGCAGTTCCAGTTTGGTCAGGTTCGTATCCTTGGAAAGAAGCGTGTCTTTCAAGGTAACCTTGCCGATATCATGCAGGACCGCGGCCAGGCTCAAATCCTGTTTTTGGAGCTCGGTCAGTTTCATTTCATCGGCAATAATCATGCAGTATTCCTTGACTCTTAAAGAATGGCCGTGGGTATAGCGGTCGCGCTCTTCCAGAAACCTTATGCAAACCTCTGCCAGCTGGGTAAAGGCATAAGGATTCTCTCGGCGAAGCCCGATGGTAATCATATTGATTATCGGCTGAATGAGTTCAATATCGGACATGGCAAGTTTACGGCTTCCGTTAGAGGCGATTTCCATCACGCCGAAGAACTCGCCGAAAACGACAAGCGGAATAGCCAGTATGGATTTTTTGCCGTTAGAGTTTTGTTTCCCGGCAACATTAGCCGAGATAAACTTTTCTTCTTCAGCGTAATACGGGTCGGAGGAAATGTCTTCGATAATAAGCGGCTTAAGATTAAACGCCGTTCGTCCGGCCACGCCTTTGCCTTTGGGTATCTTTATTTCACGGCGCAGTTCATCGGAACCCTTGCCCACGCTGCAGAAAGTATAAAGCTCTTCGGTATGCTCGTCAATTTCAAAGAGGAGGCAGCTTTCCGCCTTGAGTATATTCAGGATGTTCTCGCACAACTCAAACAAATAACCGTGCTGGTCAATCCTGTCAATTTTATTAAGGACATCAAAAATAGGTTTTTCCGAAGGTTTCATATTTTAATTACACTATTTTCTGATACATCATGGTACCGGGCTTAAAGGTAACCACTTTTCGTTTCGGGAGCATGACCGGTTCGCCGGTGCGCGGGTTGCGCGCCTGACGGGGTTTCCTTATCTTAACCAGAAACACACCGAAGTTTCTCAATTCCAGCCGGCCTTTTTCCGCAAGGATATCGATGATGGCATCAAACGTTCCCTGGACGATTTTCAAAACATCGGTTTGGGGCATATGCTGCTGCTTGGCGATGCGTAAAGCGATATGCCTTTTGGTAACAGCATCTTTTTTAGCCATAGATTTACTCCTTTCTTGATTATTCCGGTTTTACTTTAATCTTTTTCTCTTCACCACCACGGATGACAGTCAGCTCAATTTCATCACCTGCTTTTTTCTCCATCATTATCATTTTTAACTCGACTGCGGTGCTGGTTTTTTTGCCGTCAATCGCGATAATAATATCGCCAACCTCTAAACCGGCTTTTTCTCCAGGAGACCCGGGATTAACCTGAGCAATCTTCATTCCTTCCTTGTCATCGCCGGCCGGTTCAATCATCAAACCTATAGTGGGTGTTTTCTTATTCATATCAATCTGTTCGGTAAAATAAACGTAATCAGCCGGCGGGAGGTTGTTGGCCTTTAAACCCTTCTTGAAATCTGACAAGCCCTCAACGGAAACCAGCAGAATAGTCCGGAAAGCCATATTGGTCCTTTTTGCCATGCGTTCGGGTATGCCGAATTTATAAATTATATGGCCTCCCCCAACGAATACGACCATCTGCCCCGGTTGGGACAGGACGTCGCTGTTGTCCCGAGGCTTTTTATCTTCTGTCCCATCGCCGCTATCGCTTTGGGGAGGTTGCTGCTGTGCGGATTTAAAATACTTGGCGATTGCATCCGCCATGCCATCTTCCCAGAGGCATTGTGCTTCGTAGAAGTTGTCCATATTCATCATCTTGCTGTGGTCGCCTTCCCCAAAAATGGAGTTGATATATTTCTTATGTGCTTCATTAGCAGTATCTATCGATTCCGGGATTTGTTTCTTTTCCTCATCGCTCAATCCTTTTAAGCCTTTCTGTGCGACCTTTCTGGTTATTTCTGCAGGAACATTCAGCGCGATTACCGGTAGTTTATTGGCTTTGGCAAACAAAACCGTCGGGCGGTAAAATTCCCATGGATACCCCCAACGTTCTTCATATTCCGTGTTTTTAAGCATATCTGTTTCTGTAATTTCATTCTTAAGATATGCGTTAAGGTCTTTCTGGTAAGGATGCTGGAACATTTCCAACCCCAAAACCATATCCTTGGATTTATCATATAGAGCTTTGAATACCTTTTCCTGGACCAGATGGTGGGAGACATCCATATGCATCTCGCCGATAAAAACAACCGGGACTTTGGAAATGTCCTTAACCATATCATCGAATGAAATAAATCCACCTTTTTTTATGTTCAGGATTTTATTCTTTACGTTCTCTGCCTTGCATGAATGAACCACCTGCATCCAGGGAGGAGCTTCCGGTGCTTTTTCCTTTGAAGGCTCTGCAGGTTTATCTTCACTATATGCCAGATTTAAAATAGCCGCTAACGAAAGAAATAAAGCCAAATACGCCAGTTTTTTTATCATGCTTATTCACTCCTTAAAATATTGCTTAACGCATAAAATCCGGCTTTTTTGCGGGCAAGGATAACAGCCGCTTTCAAAGCACCGTAAACGAATGCATCTCGGCTGTCTACTTTATGGGTTAGCTCAATTCTTTCTCCCGGAATAGCGAAGATTATTTTATGTTCTCCGACAACCTGTCCCACTCTTACCGAATGGATAGGCATACTTTTTCGTTTCAGGTCTTTAAGCAATGCTTGAGCCAGCTTAAGAGCAGTTCCGCTGGGTGCATCACGCTTGGCGCTATGGTGGGTTTCGATAATCTCAGCATTCACATTTTTACCAAAGCTTTTTATTGCCTCGCTTCCAAGCTGCCCTAAAAGACCGGCTCCCTGGCTGAAATTGGGGTTTAATAAAACCGGTATCAACTTTCCGGCATCTTTTATCTTTTTTAACTGCGCCGGATTAAAACCAGTCGTCCCGATTAACAACGCTATCCTATACTTTTTGCAAACATCAAGGCAATTCATTGTAGCGGAAGGTGTTGAAAAGTCAAGGATTACGTCTGCTATTTTTCCGTTAACGGCATCCGTTATTAAAAGACGTTCGCGACTGTCAAAACCGGCTGTATTTCCAATATCTTTTCCTAACAATCGATGGCCCGGCTTTTCCAAGGCAATCGTAAGCTTAACGCCCGGCTGCTGAGAAGCCAAACCGGCAAGCCTTAATCCCATCTTGCCGCAAGCGCCGTTAATTCCTATTTTAATCATCGGTGACCCGCAAACTATTTTCCACTGTTTAATACCCCCATGGGGATTTGAACCCCAGTCCCGAGACTGAGAATCTCGTATCCTTGGCCGCTAGACGATGGGGGCTTCTTCTGTGCCCCGCTTAAGTAATAGAATGATAACTGCCGGACTAGGATTCGAACCTAGATACACAGATCCAGAGTCTGCGGTCCTACCGTTAGACGATCCGGCAATAGAGAAACAAGCCTTAATTTATACAATTTTGCGGCAGATAAATCAAGATATTTTATAATTGACCTTTTATGTATCTTGTTATAGTATATCAACTTAAAATAATACGGGGTTTTGCAATATGCTTATAGGGATTAACTGCGATATGGTTCATAAAAAAGATTCCGACTATTGCCAATTGCCGGAAAATTATTACCAGGCAGTGAGGCGTGCGGGAGGACTTCCGATTATCTTGCCTTCAATCACCGATAAAAAAACAATAACCGAATTGTTAGGCTTAATCGACGGGCTGGTTTTTTCCGGAGGGGATGATATCCACCCCGCGGTTTACGGAGAAAAAATATTGCCTAAAACAAACCTGATCCTGAAAGCGAAGCAACAGTTTGATTTCTCGCTGGTGCGGCAGGCTTGGCACAAACGTATTCCAACTCTCGGCATCTGTTACGGCGCACAACTTATGAATGTGGCTTTGGGCGGAAACCTTATCCAGGATATAAAACGCGACCTATCGCTTGGCTCGCACAGTTTCACAAAACACCGGCTATATATCCTAGAAACATCCCTTCTGTATAATATAATCCGAAAACCTTCTATCCATGTTAACAGCCTTCATCATCAAGCAATCAGGGAAATTGGTAAAAGCCTGCGGATAAGCGCGCGGTCTGATGACGGCTTGACAGAAGGAATAGAATCAAAACTGCCTGGCCA
Source organism: Planctomycetota bacterium (assembly GCA_016207825.1). NCBI lineage: Bacteria > Pseudomonadati > Planctomycetota > Planctomycetota bacterium. The sequence continues at coordinate 72,026 of JACQZI010000005.1, forward strand.
CTTTTTTATCGGTGTGCAATGGCATCCAGAAAAGATAATGGATACGCCCGAATCAAAAAGCTTATTTAAGGAATTAATCCGGCAGGCAAAAATATATTCCGAGACCCAAAAGTGCGGCTAAACCAATATCACCTCTCTTCTTCGTGCTTTTCTTCAGGCGGATTTTTAATTTTCTCAAAAACCTTTTGTAGTTGCGTCAGTTTCTCATCAAACTCTTCAGCCATATTTTCGTCATCGGATTCCATTATCTTCCAAAGGACAACAACATCCTGTATAATCTCCGATATGGTCTTATATTTAATAAGACCGGGGTTAGAGGAAATATCCAAAAGCACCTTATTGAGGGCGTCCTTTTCCTTTTCAAACCAATCATGCCATTCTTCAGAATTAACGGACTTATTTTGCCCGATGATTTCCTTTTGGATAAACGCAAAGTGGTTTTCGATAATGCTAATCTGCTCAATAATAACTTTTTTATTACCCATTTCAATTCCCAGTTGAATAAATTCCGCCTCGAAATCTGTTTTTATCTTTTCTATAGTTTTGAGCACGAACTCATATTTATCGCTTGAAACCCGCTCGCCTGCTGAAAGAGTCTTATCACATAATTCGGAAAGCATTTCAAGCTCTTGGACGAAAGCCCCGATAAAAACTTTACCTTTGAGTACACTATTAAACGCATTAAGAGGGTCAATCAACATGGTCCGGTCTGATATGGCTGAAAGTTCCTTATGGAATCCTATTAAGTACTCACGCCATGCGTTTTTATCAACCGTTTTTAATGTTATCTGGTTATGGAACGCTTCACTGATTGACTGAAAAACGGATTTTAAGGCATCGGCATTATCTCGGATGGCCTTTTCAGACTGCTTGATTTCTTTTAACATATCATCGTCCGTCCCCCGACAAAGCTTTATTTCCTGTTTAAGCCCTTCGGGATTATCTCCAATTATCGCTTTCACTTCCTTGTATTGTTTCGCCGGATCAAAAGTAACCGTAATAACATAAGTGCCTGAATTCAATTTTCCCCGAAATGGGCCGAACTCCGCCTGATATACCCCTTTGTCAATTTTATATTTTTTCAGCTCGACCATTCTTTTATCGGTTTCTTGCCCGGAACAAGACGGAATATAATAAAAAAACAAAGTGATAACGGACGAATCCGGCAAATTTGTTTTACCATTTATTTTAACCAGGCTTTTTTGTTCAGTCTCATAATAAACAATCTCCGGCGTTCCTGATTTCAGGTAAAAACCCTGCTTTTCCGGAAGAAATTCCTGCGATTCAGCCAGGAAATTATAACACGCCGATAAGATAACAACTAAGCAACTAATAATCATAATTACTCGCAACATATTTATTTCAAAAGGAAGTCTTTTGTTTTCTGGTTAATGAAATTGATGAGTTCGTTAATATCCGCTTCTATTTTTTGGTTATCCGGATTTATCAGTTTTGAATCTAATTTATCTATCAGCATCAAAGAAAACTCTATCGTATATGCTAATTGCTTATAACTTTCTTTCTTGGGATCCTTATCAGGCGGTATTTCCAGAAAGAGAGAAAGATCGGCATAGGTTTTCATTTCCAGTATTAATCCGTTGAGATATTTTACGAGCGCGAATTTAAAATCTGCCCAAGTTTCGTTTCCTTTTTCCTTATCTTTAAGGCATTTCCCGTAAACCGAGCCGGTTTCATATATCCGGGCAATAAGGTCACGGCTGATTCTCAACAAAACTTCGCTTTCAAGCAAATCTATTTGCTGAATCTTGCGTTCATCAGATAATTTAAACGGCTCAACCAAATACGCCGGCAAAGGAATACCCTTCAGTACGTTTTTAGCATCAAAAGCCGCCCGGCGGTATCCCCGATAATAGTCCAGTATTTGATTAGTTGTCTGATAAATATTGGATGCTGTCCCGAAGCACACCCCTTCTTCTTTCAGGCTTGCAATCATTTTATTAATTTTAGCCAACCATTCTTTTTCCCAAGCCAGCCAATCGTTTGAAAGCGCATCAAATATTTCCTCCTTGTTTTTAATACCGAATACCTTTTTTAGATTCTCTTCGATTGCACTATCGCCCTGTTTCATTTTTTCTATATCGTATACCTTATCCATCAACTGCTGGTAAAGCTCCTTATGCTCGTTTATCAAACCGATAAAAGCAATTACCGATTTCTGCCTTATATTAGGGATGTTTGTAGACAAAACATTTATCAGGTGGTAATCACCCAGCTGATTAAGGGAATCTTCGGAAAAGTTTTCTGCGATCAGCACATCTTTAGGTTGGTCGGGGAAGAGTCTAATTTTAACCTCATAATATTCGGCATTAAAAGAAAGCTTAAAACCGGCAAACCGGACGAAATACTGCCCATCATTATTTACGCTAACCTTTAGCATATCAATCAGTTGAACATTATCCGGCTGGTTAAGCAGTGAAATCCCGCCCTTCAATTCCACCTGCAACAAGGTGTTGGCCGGCAGGTTGGTTTCACCGCGCACAAAGATACTTTCGGCACCTTGTTCTTCAACCAATTGTGTTTCTGTTTTCAGAAACGCCTTTTTTTTATCCTCCTCGTCTTTCTTAAAATCTGCGATATCGGCTTCTTCAGCAAATAGCCGGCGTTGTTCATATAAAACCGCCGTTAAAACAACGGTTAAAACCAAAATCATATAAATAAACAGAATGTTTTTATTCTTCATGGCAACACATAAGACTCACATATTTGCGGCGATGATTTTATAAAAGTTATGGATATATCATCAAAAACAGGGCTTGTCAAAAGCGGGCTCAACACATCGCCGCGCAATCCCCGGAAAATCACTTTGTATTTAACCGATTCGGAAGGGTTTTGTCTCCAAGGTATTTCAAACCTGGCTTTTTCGGGATCGGACATGATTTCTGAAATCGTGCTCCCCCTCTCATCGAAAAACTGTATCCCAATCGGCGCGGATGCTTGTTCCGCATCTGACGGGAAATAAGAGGTCCAGTCAACGCGGCATTTAATAAAGCCAGGATTATCTTTCTTCAATGCGTTTTCATCAGTATCGCCAATCTCTTTTGCCGCAACAAGAATCCCCGGTATATCAACGGGACCGGAGGTAAAAACTCCTTCTTCCCTATAATAACGGCCTTCATGAAATTCTCCGAGTATAAACTCTTTCGCATCTGGCACAGTTCTATGTATCTGGATAGCAATCTCATCAAAGGTGGCATCCGCCGGAATATTCCAAAAAGGGGCATCGGCACGCTCCCCTAATCTAATCAGATTATCCCTTGAAAAATCAATATACTCGCTGATATAAGGTGGATATTTTTCCTGGCTTGTTCCAATATATTTTCCTATGTCCCGACCGTTAATGCAAAATGCGGTTATATCCGAAGGTGTCAATTTAGTTTCCCTTATCCTTCCTTCACCCTTGCACCGAGGACAAATAATTACGTTTGATAGCCAATCGATTTTTCCTTTACCGTTACAATTCGGACAATTATAACTCCATATTCTAGGGGGAGGATTGGTATCCCATGCAATTCCTATATGAATCCACCCCTTCCCGCGGTTGGATTCCAAGGGGTTACTAAAAATATACTCAGCCACCTTATCGCCTTTTCTTTTATCCACATCCCACATCCAAATAGCCTGCGGACCAGGAGAAAACCTTAATCCTTTCCATCCACGGGGCTGGTAATTCGAAGGAATCAAAAACAGGCTGAAAAGGTTCTGCGTTTCATCACTTTTTGATAAACTAAAGATAATCTGCGGCTTGGCTGATTTGGCAAAATAAGCCGGTTTTACCCAAAAACTAACCGTCCCGCGAAACCGTTTTTCCCCAAATAAATTACGGTGAATAAAAGCATCAACCAGATTATTTTCCGCTTTATACGAAGGACACGACATCAATTCTGAATATATTCCATCAGGATAAAGCAAACCGGCCGTAGCATTTTCCGCGGCAAATAGAGACTTCTCTTCATTGTCAAATACCGAAACTCCCGTTCCTTCAACGGCAGACGGGTTTCCCGCACTGTAATCCGCTTTTAAAGTGCCGTCAAAATGATTCCGGAAAGTAAGCAACTCGTTGCGTTCCTTGTTGCGGGAGCGGTTTTGGGTCGTCGCACGCATAATCTGCCCATCAGCAACACACTGTTCCTGGTAATCACCGATATCGGGCTCCGGGTAAAGCTGCAAGGTTTTATTATGGTGCGTGAACTCATTTTTTCCGGAGCGGGAAATCACCCCATGCGAAAAATCTTGCTGGGTAGTTTCGTAATGGTTTTCGAATAATTTAACCACCTGCCGTATTTTCTGCAATCCGGTAACATTAAAATCGCCTTCTCCTTTCTCCGCACTCTCTATCGGGTTTGCAACAGACCTTATAACAATCCCTGTTGATTCTATTTCAAAATAACCTTGGGGCTGGAAGCAAAATTCTGTTGTATAAACATTTAAATCTGATTTATCGATAACCCGTAAAACTAATTCATTGGGATTAAAATCATTAAGCATAGTGTTAGGATTCGCACTGGCTTTGATAAGATCCGCTTTTGCCCGGGCTATTTCGTATTCTTCCGAACTTTCGATTGAACCAAAAACACCTTCTTCCAACAAACGGTCGCAAAACCTGTTAAAATCCGTCCATGAAAAGAAAGGCCGCACCTGCCGTTCCTTCATAATCAATTCAGCCAGCCTGGAGGTTAATTTATAATCAATGCCCGCTTCTTTAATTACCCCTATTTTAAGGCCTTCCCCCGCCTCATAATTGAATTTATCAAGAGGCTCTCCCTCTTCATCGGATAATTCCGGATTAACAACACCTGACTGGGCAATATAAGACCCGTTAAGACCCAATAAAACAGCCATTAATACAGGTTTTGGGGCTGTGTTGATATTTACCGGAACCCTCGGCTCTGTTTCCAACAGGCCGGGATTTAACCGGCTGATTCCGGTAATATTCTCGCCATGCTTCGGCTGACCCAAGCGTTTAGAAAATGGTTTTGGTTTTATCACCTTTATGTTAGGCTGTCCCCAAACAGTAATATACGGCTCTATCCTGCGGTATTCTTTTTCCGTAAGCATTTCTTTTAATTCTTCTTTTATGGAAAATGATTTATTGGAAAGTTTCTCCCTGCCGGCAAAAATCCGGTCGCCTAATTCGCTGTCTACATCAAGGATTTTTCCCAGGTTATTTAACAGCTGAAGAAACCCTTCACCCCGCCCGTTTATATATATCTGACCGCTTGTATCGATGATTTTTAAAACATATAAATCACTGACATCACCTTCAAGGCGCGGAATGATGCCCGAACACCCGATAGTTTTACCCTGTATTTTCTGGGTTTTGCCCGAGGCAAAAGAAGGAGCTAACGCCAGTTCGCCCGGGCATTCAATAATATCAAGCTGCTTGTTTTTATTCTGATCCTCTTCCTTGTCGAGCTGATTGTTATGATTATAATCCTCTCCCCAGTAAAACCACGGGGTATTGTTATCATTGATAAAATAAACATAAGGATTGTTTTGGAATTCTATAAGAGCTCTTTCGATACCCGCCTGTGCCAAGAATTTAGCCCTGAACTGGTCGATATAAGCAGAGTGGCTAACCCCCTGGACACGGTTTAATATCCAAAAGACCACCATCATCAAGCCTAGAACCACCAAAAACCCTAGCAATAAGACAACGGATTGTCCTTTCTCTTTTGAATTCTGTCCGGCAAACCGGCGGATTGATAAATTCATAAATCTGACAAAGTGAAAATGTCTAATTGCTCAAAACCGCAATTTTAAATCATTACCATTTCGGAGGGGGCTCTCGAACCGCAAAAACATATCCGTCAGCAGTCCCTAAATATATGATTGATTCATTCGGGTCAACGGCCCTGAAAGGAAAATCTCGAAGCGAATATTTATCAAGAATATCGCCTTTTTCTATATCAAGGGAATATAAAGTAATATCGTCCTTGCCCAGGATATAAACACCAGCCAAACCGAACAACATATACTTTTTGCCATCGGCGAATTTCCATCTTAATTTATAAGAGCCGGCTAAATCCGGTGCGTTAACCAGAAGGCTGTAAAAATCTTCTTTCTTATCAGTCCTGAAGAAAAGCGTTTTCTCGATAATTACATCCGCTCCCTTAACAATACGTCTGGCGCCTATGTAAGGAGTCGAAGATATTGGCAATCCCGTTTCGTATTTCCACCTGAGCGTCCCTGTATTACGGTCAATCGCATACATAGCATAATCCGTGCTGCCCACATAAATAATATCGCCGTCTATCAATATATCAGACCTGATTGCCTGCTCGGTCTTATAATCCCAGATTTTTGCGCCTGTATCCGCGTTAAAGGCATAAACCTTGCCGTTATCACAGGCAAAATATATGGCAGGGCTTTCGTAATAAATATGGCTGACAACGGAACCGTCTAATTTCAACCAGTCGCGTTCGAATTTCTTGCTGACGTCAAAGTAATATACCCGGTCAAAATCAATTGAACTTATATAAACAATAGTGCCGGAAGCGGTCGGCCCGCCTTTTGGGACAAAATCCAGCCTCTTTCGCCATAACACATCGCCGCTCCAACGGTCTAAACAATACAATAATCCCTCGGAAATATAATACGCCACATCCTGGCTATATATGCTTTTAAGCACTTCATTAGCACTGCGCAAGCTTTCTTTTAATCCGTTAATTTTATTCTCATCGCGATCTGAAGAAATCTCTGCATCATCCAGTTGCTTTTTCAGATCTCTAATACGGACCTTTAGCGACTCCTGCTTTTGAGAAAGGCCTGTTATGTCGCAAGGAGGGAAATTAAGAGGCGTGGCCAGATTAAGCACCCATTGCGGTCGACCGATATCTGTGGTGAATGCCCTAAGTTTAGCTTTATCTGTTTCAATATAAAGCATTGTCCCGATAAGAGTTATGTTCTTGATGCCCTCATCGGAAGTAGTAGCTTCCCATAATATATCCTTAAAAGGAAGCGTGCCGGTAATGATTTCCCGGTAGTGTTTAATACGCTCGATACGTTTCTGGACAACGACCCCATTATTATCCGGGATCTTTTCCCCGTTTGTGTTTTGAACACGGCAACTGTTGAAAAGCAGTAACAATCCCAAGAAAACCGTTACAAATAAAAACCATTTCTTCTTTTGCATACAACAATAATATACCTCAATCCTTCCCTATATGCAAATAATTTTGTGCTCTATTCGCCTATCGTTTCCTTTTCCGGCTCAACCGCCGGTTCGGCCTGCTTTTTCAATGATTTCGTAGTCTTGCATTCCGGATAGCCTGAACAGGCCATAAAACGCCAGCCTTTGCGGCTGCGTTTTATCACCATCGGCTTACCGCATTTCTCGCAAACTTCTCCTGTAGACTGGGTTTCAACCTTGGGTTTAAGAGATACAATGTTCTTACATTCAGGATATCCCGAACAGGCAAGAAACTTGCCGAAACGCCCCCACCGTTCAACCAACGGTTTTCCGCATTTATCGCATTTTTCGCCGGTTGCACTTTCTTTGCCCTTCGACGATGCCATTTCCAAAGTCGCCTTTTCCAGGTCACGTTTGAACAGCCTGTAAAAAGCCTTCAGCAAAGAAATCCAATCTGAACGCTCTTCTTCTATCGCGTCCAGCCTCTTTTCCATCTGAGAAGTAAACTTTGTGTTAAGAATATCCGTAAAATAAGGAATCAGCTTTTCGGTCACGAGTATCCCCAATTCGGTCGCCACCAGTTGCCTCCCGGCTTTTTGGACATAGCCCCTGTCCTGGATGGTGGAAATAATCGGGGCGTAAGTGGATGGCCGTCCGATGCCGAATTTCTCCAGCGCCTTAACCAGGCTCGCCTCGTTATAACGCGGCGACGGCTGGGTAAAGTTGGCAGCCGGGAAAAGCTTCATCAATAAAACCTTTTCGCCGCCTTTCATTTCCGGGAGAAGCTGCTCCTCAGGTTCGTATAATGCCAGGAAACCTTTTGAAACCAATCGCCTTTCGTCCACCCTGAAAACGCATTTATTTACATCCATCTTATCAGCCGTTGGCTGGGCTTCCCCGGAAATAATATTCACATCAAGCGGCAACGGCTTCTTTAAAGCCGCTTCTATCTCGATTGTCTTATTTCTCCAATGGCCCGGCTTCATCTGGGTGGCGACAAACCGCTTCCAGATAAGATTATAAAGCTTGTATTGCTCCGGCGTCAGGTATCCTTTTATCTCAGAAGGCATTTGACTGACATAAGTCGGCCGGATAGCCTCGTGCGCATCCTGCGCGCCCTTACGCGATTTATAATGGCGCGGCGTTTTAAAGACCTCGCTTTTGCCGTATTTCTTGGAGATAAAATCACGGCATTCCTTGATGGCAATCTCGCTGACCCTGACCGCATCGGTCCTCATATAGGTAATCAGCGCCACCGGCTCGCCTTCGATATCCACGCCTTCATAAAGCTGCTGGGCGACTATCATGGTTTTCTTGGTGGAAAATCCCATTTGCGTCGAGGCCTGCTGCTGCAGGGTGCTCGTGATAAAAGGAGGTGGCGGCTGTTGATTATTCTCCCGCTCCCTGATATTCGCAACCTTAAAATCTGTCGCCTCAAGAGCGCTGACTAAATTCCTTGCGTTGGCTTCATTCGGGATAAAAACCTCGGTTGAATCATCAGAGGGACTCCCGACCTGCTTATCGTCTATTTTATAAAGAGCTGCCTCAAAAGGCTTCTCATCATCTTCTTTTATCTTAAAATCTCCGCTGATTTTCCAGTATTCCTGCGGCTTGAAATCGCCTATTTCCTTTTCCCGCTCGACCAGCAATCTGACCGCCACGGATTGGACACGACCCGCAGAAAGCCCGCGTGCAACCTTGCGCCAGAGGAGCGGCGAAAGCTTGTAGCCGACAATCCTGTCCAGGAAACGCCTGGCCTGCTGGGCATTGACCAGGCTCATGGAAATTTGGCGTGTTTTCTTAAAGGCATCCAAAACCGCCTGGGGCGTAATTTCGTTAAAAGTAACGCGTTCCACCCTCTCCGGCGCCAGCTCCAGCCCTTCCATCAAATGCCAGGCAATCGCCTCGCCCTCGCGGTCCGGGTCGGTCGCCAGGTAAACCTTATCCACCTCGGCGAGCGAACTTCTCAATTCGCTTATTACCTTATCGCGCGATTCCATCAGCTGGTATTTCGGCTTAAAATCCTTCTTTATATTTATCCCAAAGCCCTTCTTCGGAAGGTCGCGGATATGGCCGTAGGACGCCTTGATTTCAAAGTTATCGCCCAATATCTTGGAAAGCGTTTTTACCTTTGCAGGAGACTCAACGATGACCAAAGATTTCTTTTTGCTGCTTTTCTTCATATTATTATATTAATCTCCGGCGTTTGCATTATCGTATTATGAACCATACACTTTTCCGCCTGCTCATGCAAACCTTTCTTATGTTCTTCCGGACAGCCGCCGGGCAAAGATATCGTCGCGTCAATCATATCAATCCTGGCAGGCGGATTGGTTGATTTTGCCCAAGTCATGGACACCTTCATCCCTTCATAAGGAATCTTGTGCTTTTGGCAATACCAGACGGCATAAACGCCAATGCACGTCCCAAGTGAAGCGATGAAAAGCTCGGGAGGGGTCGGTCCCTCGTCCTTGCCGCCCTGCTCTTTAGGCTGGTCAACAATGATATTATGGCCGCGGACGGATACATCAAACCTAATCCCGCCTTTGTAACTGACATTCATTTCCATAATCAGAAGACCTTTCTTATAGTAAGCAGATTAATCCGTGTATCCTTCGGACACTCCGCGTCCTCAGGACGCACCGCAAACTATCTTTTACTTTCTATACTTCCTTAAAGCCTCCAGCGCACGTTTCATATCATCCGGCAAATCCGCGCAGAACGACATTATATTGCCGCTTAGCGGATGTTGGAACATTATTTTATAAGCATGTAACGCCTGCCGGTCAAGTAATATCTCATTTAATAAATTATCGTCGGATTCCTTTTTGAGTTCCTCCGTCAGTAAATCGCCTATGGAAAGCTTTGCACTGCCTCCGTAAGTGGTGTCACCGACTATCGGGTGTCCGATAGAAGCCAGATGAACCCGTATCTGGTGGGTCCGGCCAGTTTTGGGCGCGACCTTGACAAAGGTAAATCCCTTAAAGCGCTCCTGGACCTCGTAATGGGAAACAGCCTCTCGGCCTTCGCCTTTCTTGGCAACCGCCATTTTCTCCTTATGGAATTTATGGCGCGACATTGGCTTGTCTATAATATCCGAATCCATCTTTACCTCACCTTCCACGATTGCCAGATATTCCTTCTTAATAGTCCGCTTGGCGAACTGCTTCCCCAGCGACATATGCGCCCGCGCGGTCTTGGCGGCAAGCATGATGCCGCTCGTATTCTTATCCAGCCGGTGGACAATGCCCGGGCGGTAAATGGATTCATCGCTTGGCTTTTTTTTCCCTCCGACGATTCGCTCGAAATCCACGGCGGAAGGCAAAACCCCGCAATGGCCCAGCAATGCGTTGGCAAGCGTGCCCGACCAATGCCCGCCTGCCGGATGAACGACCATATTCGGGGGCTTGTTGACGATAATCATATCTTCATCCTCGTGGATGATGGTAAGCGGGATAGATTCCGGCACCATCTGCGGCTTGATGAGGCGCGGAACGGAAAGCGTGATATTATCTCCCACATGGAGCTCGTAAGAAGGCTTGGAAGTTTTCCCGTTCACTTTGACTAAGCCATCCTTGATAAAACGCTGGATGAGGTTCCTGGAATATTCCTTCAGGCGCTTGGTAATGTAGACATCCAGACGGTAATCTTCCAGCATCGCCTTCTGGATGGAGAACTGCAAGTCGAACAAATTATTCTTATCTATAATGATTGGTTTCATAGCGTTCAAGAATTTAACACAACCGCTTGCTGGGGTCAAGAATTAATTCGTTATGACTTTAGCACTGATGTTACATTAATGTATATAAAGAGAAAGAAACAAGCGTAAACTAAACGCCCCTCATTCGCCTAATCTACGGTGCTTTTCACTTCAATCTTGACAAAGCGGTTTTTGATGATTCAGTAGAATACAATATAATACACTTTCAGCCTTAAAGAATAAATATATTCGTTTTCGCTCAGGGGGGTACTGCCCCCCACCCCTTAATTACATCCCCCCGGCCTATAAGATACTTCTCCCCGGTCTATAATCTACCTCTCCCCGGCCTATAATATACATGCCCCCGGTCTACAATCTACCTCTCCCCGGTCCATAGTATACAGGTCCTCGGCCTATAATATTTATCTCCCCCGTCTATAGTATACATGCCCCCCTCCTATAATATTCTTCTCCCCCATCCATAATACTTATTCCCCCGGTCTATGATATACTTCTCTCCCGCCTATAAGATACCTCTCCCCGGCCTACAATATACTTCTCCCCGGTCTACAGTATACATCTCCCCCGTCTATAATATACATGGGCCGGGTGGATAAAGTTAATGAGGAGTAATTTAAAAACAGTTAATAGGGACAGCCTTATATGTCAACAAAATTAAGGGTTTTGAGGCGTGGGATGTCCCTATAGTCCGAATCTGTCCCCAGTGCCCAACCGCTCAATGGGTTTTCCTCGCGTGACTTTTAATCCGCTTATAATTTGCAGCCATAGCGGATAAATGTTATATTGCCAATTATGGTTAAGGAAACCACCGACAAAGGCCGTCTGTGCGAAGTTTGCTTTAAGCCGTTTCCTTTCCAGGCTATCCGCATGGCCGGCGCACGGGATCTCTGTCCGGAATGCCTTTGGCGCACAAAAAAGCAAGAAGAAAACGCCCGGGTGGAGAAATCGCCCAAACCGGAAAGGAAAGAAATCAGCGTTGAGCACGATAAATTTCTTTCTTCACGAACTCTCTTCCGAATTCTTTTTAATCTATTACGGTTGGCGATTCTGATTTCCACAATGCTCTTTATGGATGCCATGGGCGATTTCCGCGGGTATTTCGAGGGACTGCTAATTTCTGATTTTGTGTGCCTTTTGGTTTATCGCCTGAAAACCCATGACAATTTTCCAGTAATAGAGACAATTATTTCCGCCGTGACGATTGTCAGCACGATTGCCACCATCACCGATGGCGAATCGTTTTTCCTGGTTTTTGGGTTTGTCTTCACCCTGCTTTTTAAAGTCGCTTATTACCGGATGCTTTATCTCATGAAAAAACAGCGTGCAAGTAAAACACATGAGACACTCTACCCATAAAACACATGGCCTGACACGTGAGCAACACGTGGGACACTTTTGCCAATTCCAATAAAATCAACGTGCTGCTAATGAATTATTCTTGACACAAAATACTCCTTTCATATAATAAGCGATAAGTAATATGCTCTAAAAGCTGCACGTGCCAATCCAGAGTTTAGTGCCCATAAAGAAAATTGATTTATAACATCTGGTAAATAAAGCGGAACGTATCCAATAGGCATCTCGAGAGGGGAAGTGGAGTCCCGGCCCATGGCGTCGGGGAGGTAACAGGAGTATTCCACGATAGCCCCAACCTGTTTCCATGGCCAAATGCGGTACACAAATAAAGGAGAAAACAAATGCGAAACGCAGGTAAATCTCTTTCAGTGGGAAAAAGGTTCTTATTAGGCGTGATTTCGTTAGCAGGGTTGATTTCCTGTGGAAACAATGGCGATGCTCGTGCTTTCAACTACGAAGGAACGGAAAAATTCAACGCAGCGTTTTATGCAGAAGCCATTTACCTATTCAATAGGGCCATTGAAATAGATCCCAAGCTTTCAGAAGCGTATACCAATCGCGCCATGGCAAAATGCGCATTGGAGGAATACGAGAGTGCTCTGGAAGACTGGAAAATTTACCTTACCCTTGAAAAAGAAATCTATATAATACACAAGAGTGAATACGAGCATGCCAAAGAAATGGTGGAGAATATGAAAAGCGACCCGAAGTCATTTTATTATCGGCGCGCCGATAAAGAATGGAATAGCAACAAGCTTAATGAAGCATTGGCTGATTTCACTAAAGTGCTTGAACTTGATCCCGAAGACGCCGAGGTTTACATCAAAAGAGGTTCGATAAAGGAAACAATGGGTGATTTTCCGGGCGCAGTTGAAGATTACGAAGAATCCATCAGATTAAGACCGGAATATGAAAAAGACATTAGGCGGTTGATTGACCGGGTTAAAGAAAAGTGGTAGAAATCGCTTTAAAAGCCCTGCCCGCTCCGTTAGTTCGCTTCACATTCGTTCGCGGTCTCTTCAAGGGCACGTGGGGAAGCTAACGGCAAATCAGCATCCCCCTACACCTCCAACCGTTCAATGGATTTCAGTCCATACCTCAGAGGAAAATATGCCGCGGCAACGCCTATTACGGTGATTAAGCCGGTTGTTACCATCCGCCAGAAATACAAATCGTGCCTGCCTAAATATCTGAATGAATGATATAAATGCGATGGAGCGGCTTGTATGAATACAATCGATAAAACAAATATCATGCTTAAAACCAGGGTCAGTGTCCCGCCGAAGCCGGCAACCATCTTGGAAGGATTATCTTCCTTAAGATTCGGGTATATCGCGCCGAAGCCGACCGCCAGTCCTGAAAGACCCAGGCATATAATAAAAACCGTATACGCCTGCATTATCGTATCATAAAGCGAAATCCTCAACATCTGGTTAGAGACAAACATCAGGCTCTCGCTTATCACCAAAGAACTTATCAGGGCAAGCAGGAATTTCCCGTAGACAATGGTTCGCCGGGTAATCGGCGCCATGCCGATGACCCAAAACCTTTGGCCTTCCAGACTCAACTGCGGATAGACGAAACGCGTGGTAAAGGTCGCCATGGTCAGGCTGGTTGCCATGAGATTGAGGAACGATATCAGGAACTGCCAGAACCTTTCCGTAGTCGGCAGATACGGAAGATTCCTTAAGTTGACGAAATATACGCCCAAGAGGCCGAAGAAGATAAGCGATTGCGACCACTGGACAGGGTCGCGTAATAACGATTTTATATCCTTGATTATTATTTCCCTTAAAGGCCTCGGCAGTAAAAAGAGACATATCCCCCCTAAGAAATCCACCCATGTGCTAACCGGATATTTCTTATCGCTCCGTGATGATTGCATCCGCGAATAGCCCGTAAGATAATACCGGCGGACAAATGCCGTCAAGAGGAACACGATAAAAAGAGACTGCGCGAGGATAAACAGGAAAAAGAAACTTATCCCGTGCAAGTCCGCCCTTGACGAGGACATCACCCCCTGCACCAGCCAGTAACTGGGGAGAAGCGGGTTCTGGGCAAAGGAGAACTTGCTTAAGAACTCCTCCATCCAGCGCACGGTAAAGGTCAACGCGGTTCCGCGCAGTTCTATAAGAGTGCTTATCAAAACCATGGCTAAGCCTATTGTCGCGGCAACGGCGACAAGGACAATCTGCCTTTTACGGCGCGGCATGTAGGTGGCAATCATCATGGAGATAAATATGCCCATCCCGGCCGGGATAAAGAGATAAATGATGATAAAGATAACGCTCAAAGGATAAAAGGAAAAAGGCAATCCCCGGTGGATTCCGTAAGCAAAAAGGAACGGGGTCACCAGAAAAAGGAACGCCCACGATGAAAAGCTCAGTGATTCCATTAACTTGTAACCGAACAAACTGCCGTTGCTTAAAGGGAAAGGTATCAGGAATTCGGTTTCCCTGGCTTTATAAAGGCCGGAAAAGCTGATGATGGCGTTGCTGACGACAAGCATAAGTGTCAAAGCAAGGAATAATAGCCCGAAAAGATATTCAGTAAGGAAATCTATCCCGACATCCGGAAAGGTGGAAAGGAAAACGTATCCCCTGGTAAAAACAGCATACAGGCCGAACCAGAAACTAACTGTTGCCAGGAATATAACGATAATCTTAAGCTTGGATTCCCGGAACAAGCCGAGCAGGCGGTTTTTCAATCCCCAGAATTTGGTCTGGGCTAATGCCGTAAAATTATTCATCTATTTTTTAATCCTTACGTTCTTTAGTCTGCCTTTGAGCAGTTTTGTGTCAGCGCCATGAAGACATCCTCCAAATCTCCCGCCTGCGCCCAAGCTTCGGTGGGCAGGCCTTCCTGCTTGGCGCGCGCTTTAAGTTCCTGCAATGTCCCTACGGTAAGCAATTGCCCCCTATTAATTATGCCGATGCGATCGGCGGTTTCCTCCGCCACGGAAAGAAGATGGGTCGACATGAATATCGTCCGCCCGTTTTCTTTTACTTCCTTACGGAATAAATCCTTGACGAGCTTGATGCTTGCCGGGTCTAAACCGACCAAAGGCTCATCCACCACAATCAATCCGCCCCGGGCGGGCTGGTGCAGGAAACTCGCGGAAATTATCAGGCGCTGTTTCATGCCCAAGGAATAAGTTTCCGTCAGCTGGTCGATATACTCGCCCATCTCGAACATGGCGACATATTTATCCAGCGCCTGCTTGAAGACGTCTTTTTCCATCTTATAAACATGGCCGACGAACTTGAGGAACTCCCTGCCGGAAAGCTTGTCATAAACAAACGGCTGGTCAGGAATATAAGCGAGCATCTTTTTGGCTTCGAGGTATTCTTTCTGGCGATGGATATTATGCCCGTAGATACTGACAGAGCCAAACGTGGGCTTAAGGAGCCCGACCATCATCTTGACCGTGGTGGTCTTGCCGGCGCCGTTCGGGCCGATAAAGGCGAAAAGCTCGCCATACGGTATTTCCAGGTTAAGGTTAAAAACGGCAATTTTGTCTCCGTAATGCTTGGTTAAGTTTTCAAGTTTTATCATACTGCTCCTCGGCTTAACACAAACTCATTCCTTCATTGTCATTCCCGCGCAAGCGGGAATCCAGCAATCCTGTTGGCAAAACTGGATACCTGCTTTCACAAGTATGACTATCTAATAAGATACCACATCATTTACTCTTAGTTTTGCTCCCTCAAGAAATATATGCCCGGACCGATGAGTTCTTCTTTTAGCACACGGCCGTCCGGTGTAATCCAGGCGGTCGGCTTAAATCCTTTATAATCCAGAACAACCTCATAAACATCATATTCCTTGTTTTGCCATTCCATTTTAGACATGGATTCGACCACCGCACGGACGCGCTCGACCGCACCGTTTATCGGATTAACCATGGTAATAGTCCATTCCTTGCCCACGCTTAAAGCAGGCATGGAAATAAAAGGCGAAAAGCCGTTGGAGAGTGTCGCATTGGATGTATTTTCATAACGGCTGGTCTTGGTCTGGGCGCCGTCAAATACCGTGACGACCATATCGTTGCCTTCGGCCTTGCCGCTGATTTTATAATTGATGACGGATGACTTTATGAAAAACTCGAAAGAGTCCGGCTGGTATTTCGGGTTAACCAGGGTATAACCGCTTATTTTGATTCTTTCGTTGAGGACAAATGAACTGATATTTATTTCCGAGTTGTTTGATATTTTATGATAGCCATCTTCCCGGAGTTCGATATCGGTAATTGAAAATCCGACCTTTTTATTAAGAAAATAAATACCCATCCGCGTTTGGGTAATGGCTGATTTATTCTTAAGGAATGTCTCATAAGAAGGATTAGAAAGAATTGGCAAGCCGGGAATAACCTCCTTGCTTATATAAAGGAAAGTCATTATTCCCCAGAAGACAACGATAAAGAAAGAAAACAGTTTGCCCATTTACCGATACTAACTTTTATATTTCCTTAAAACGGATTTCAGCTTGCGGAGGTTTTCCCTGGCAAGAGGGACTAGCGGCAGGCGCACTTCGTTGTTTATCTTGCCGGCAAGCGCCAGGGCGGTTTTTACCGGGACAGGATTGGATTCCAGAAATAGCGCCTTGGAAAGCGGTAATAAATACTCATGCACCTTCGCCGCTTCTTTGAAATTCCCCTGGATGCACAAATTGACTAAAAGAACAACTTCATCCGGCATGATATTAGCAAGCACGGAAATGACGCCTTTCGCACCAAGCTCCATCATCTGGCAGGTAAGCGAATCTTCTCCAGAAAGGATGGTAATATCAGACAAGTGCCTCAGGCGTTTTATTTCTTCCATATCGCTTATCGCTTCCTTAACGGCAACGATGTTTTTAAGTTTGCTCAAGCGTGCAATGGTTTCCGGCTTTATGGAAACGACGGTCCGCGAAGGAACATTATAAAGAATAAGCGGGACCTTCGGCACGCTTTGGGAAATGGCTTTAAAGTGCTGGAACATTCCTTCCTGGGAAGGCTTGTTGTAATAAGGAACGACCACAAGCGCCCCATCAACACCAAGCGAGGCAGCAGTTTTGGTAAAAGCAATGCTTCGAAAAGTATCGTTCGTGCCGGTGTAAGCGATTACAGGAACCCTGCCTTTACAACGCCTGATGGTTGTTTTTATGACGGATATTTTTTCTTCCCCGGAAAGAGTACACGACTCACCGGTCGTGGCGCAGACAACAATGCCGTTAATCCCGCATCTTATCTGGAAATCCACGAGTTCGATAAGCCTGGGAAAATCAATCTTCCCCCTTCTAAAAGGTGTAACCAGAGCGACAAAAGCACCTTCAAACATATTTTTCATTTATTCGGCTATTTAGTTTAATAATAATACCCTGAAATGGCAAGTAAAATAGGCGGGTAGTTTCCGCGTGAAGCGCCTAACCAGGCTACATCGAGGTAAATAATCCCGGTTAACTTTTTAGTATCATAATATTGAAAAACTTTTATATATTTGTATATTATACGGTATGCCTACATTAACCGTAAAACAGGGAATCAGGGTCATCAAGGAAGTAGTTATCAATAAACCATCTTTCTCTATCGGCCGCCTACCAGAAAATGACCTGGAACTGGCGGATAACCTTGCTTCACGGCGCCATACTGAAATATTAAAACAGGGAACCACTTATACGATTTATGATTTGGGAAGCGCCAACGGGACCTTCCTTAACAAAAAGAAAATAAAATCAGAACCTTTAAAAGACGGTGATGAAATCCAGATAGGAAACACCCTTATTATTTTTAAGGAGCAATCATCGTTTAACGTACCGGTCCCGCCCAAACCGCCCGTACCGCCGCCTAAACAGGGCAAAAGCAGTTTTGACAGCGACGTCGTCAAGCATATAGGCGAGCTCTCGCTGGATTACCGGCTGAACGTGAAGGATATAATCGCCAGCGGGCAATCAATCGCCCAGGCAGCCAAGGCAACAGGAGAAAAATCCAAGGAAAGCGAGCGGTTTTTCATCCTGTATCATCTGGGCAGGGCCGTGGCAACGGCGGATACTCTCGATGAAGTGCTCGAAATAGGGATGAGTTCCGTCTTTGACGTCATCAGCGCGGACCGCGGCACTATCATGATCCTAGATAAAGAAAGCGGAAAACTTGTTCCTAAATTAACTAAGCGGCGCCTTACCGATAAAGAAAAACAGGATAAAGCCGAAGGTAAACAAATAAAAGAACCGGAAGTTTACATAAGCTCTACCATTACCAATAAAGTGGTAACCGACAAGGTTTCGCTTATTACATCCGATGCGGCGCATGACCCGCGTTTCCAATCCGGGCTTTCCATCGCACAGTTCAACATCCGCTCGGCGCTTTGCGTCCCCCTGTGGGAAAAGGAAGATGTCTTCGGCGTTATCTACGTGGATAATTTGATGAAAACGCATGCGTTTACCAATGACGACTTGGAGCTCCTGACTGCTATCGCAAACCAGGTGGCCATCCGTATGAAACAGGATGAACTGCATAACAAGCTGCAGAAAGAAGCGCTGTTAAGAGGAAACCTGGAACGGTATCACTCACCCGACGTCGTGGAAATGATAATCAAGCAGTCAGGCGGCAAGGAAAATCCACTGGATGTAAAGGAAAGGGCGGTAACGATACTCTTTGCGGATATACAAAACTTTACCACGCTTTCCGAGAAAATAACCCCGATACAACTGGCGGAAATGCTGAACGGATTCTTTGAAACAATAACTAAAATCATATTTGAATTCAAAGGAAGCGTAAACAAATTTATCGGCGATGCGGTATTGGCCACTTTTAACGCACCGATTGACCTGGAAAACCACCAGCTTAACGCCGTGAAAGCAAGTGTGAAAATAATAGAGGCGGTCCAGGAACTACAGAAAAACGAACCTCCGGATGCGCCTAAATATAATGTCCGCTTGGGCGTCAATACGGGAACCGTGGTTGCCGGCAACGTGGGCGCCAAAACACGAATTGAATATGCAGTCCTGGGCGATGTGGTTAATATCGCTTCCCGCCTTAACCAATATGCCGATTCTAACGAGGTAGCCATAGGAGAAAGCACTTATGAATGCGTAAAGAAGGACTTTGAGTTTGCCTGCGTGGGCGGAGTGAAACTTAAAGGAAAGGCAAAAGAAGTCCAGGTTTACAAAATAAGCATTAAACCCGGTGATGTGCTGAAGTGCGAGCCACCCAAATAGCAATATATAAATTATATAACCCGATATAAATTATCCCGATATGAAAATTATTATCCTCGGCTCTACAGGGTCAATCGGCCAAAACGCCGTGAAAGTCGTAACACATCTCAATAACCTAAATAAAAAAGGCGTGATTAAAGAAAAAGTTGAGGTTGCCGGATTGGTCGCAAATTCCAACTGGCCGCTTTTATTAAAACAGATAAAAACAGTCAAGCCGAAATCGGTTGCTTTGATTGACAAAAACGCCTCGGATGCCTTAGCAAGCCGCCTGAAACATTATCCCGTCAATATCTGCCAAACACGCGATGATATCCATAGAATGATAGGCGAACCTTCGGTTAATATGGTGCTGGTGGCAATTTCCGGAGCGGAAGCGCTCCCCTTTACGATGACCGCAATTAATGCCGGCAAAAACCTAGCGCTGGCTAATAAAGAAGTCCTGGTAATGGCCGGTGAAATAATCATTCCTTTAGCCAGTAAAAAAGGGATTACTATCTTGCCGGTAGATAGCGAACACAGCGCGGTTTTCCAGGCGCTTCATTGCGGAAATCACAGCGATATCAAACAAGTAATCCTTACGGCATCCGGAGGCCCTTTTTATAACCATAAAAAGCAGGCGCTTAATAAAATAACGCTGGAAGAGGCGCTAAAACACCCTACGTGGAAAATGGGAGAAAAGATAACCATAGATTCGGCAACTCTGGTGAATAAAGCGCTGGAAATAATAGAGGCACACTGGCTTTTTAACCTTTCAGTCGGCCAGATAAAAGTAGTAATCCATCCTCAAAGTATCGTCCATTCCATGGTTGAATTCCGCGACGGCTCGATAATCGCGCAGATGGGCAAACCCGATATGAAAACTCCGATACAATTCGCCCTGACTTACCCCGAACGGCTTCCGGCATCAAACGGAACAATCATAAATAATTGCCTGCCTGATCTGACGTTTTCCAAACCGGATAAGGATAGATTCCCCGCTTTAAAGCTGGGCTATCAGGTCGTAGAAGAAGGCGGGACAAGCGGAGCGGTCCTCAATGCAGCAAACGAAGAAGCCGTGAAAATGTTCAGGGCAAGAAAGATACATTTTACCGATATAATTCCATTAGCCCAAAAAACGCTGAATAAGCATAAAATCATCGCTAACCCCACCATAAGGGATATCTGGGAAGCCGATGAATGGGCAAGAAAAGAAATAAGGAGGCATAAAAAATGATGTCAATATTCGGTCCTGTATTCACCGTTCTTATCGTAATGTTTGGCATAACAATTCTTATTTTCGTCCATGAATTGGGCCACTTTATAGTGGCAAAGCTTTCTAAAATAAAAGTGGAGGCATTTGCTATCGGCTTCGGACCCAAAATAATCGGTTATACCCACAAAGATACGGAATACCGCATCTGCTTGATTCCGCTGGGCGGCTATGTAAAAATGGCCGGCGAAAGCTTTGCCGATAAGGAGAAAAAAGGCTCTCCTGATGAGTTTATCTCGAAGCCACCTTTTACACGCATAGGGGTTTTTGCCGCCGGGGCAACCATGAACTTGCTGTTTGCCATTCCGGCATGCATCATAATGTATCTTCTGGGCGTAAATTTCAGCTCCCCGCAAATCGGCTCAATCTCTCCGGGAAAATCAGAATGGAATTCGGGTTTGCAGGTAGGCGATACAATCCTTGAAATAAATAACCAGCCTGTTAAAACAATGGAAGATTATCGCAGGGCAGTATTGCGCTCACCTCTGGGCACCGAACTACGTGTCAAAGCACTGAGGGGTGAAGAAACAATCACTGCCACGGTAACAGCGCAGGGCAGCCAGGGCTTCGGCGCACTGCCTCTGGCAAACGTGGTCAAATATATCAGGAAAGGTTCGGCCGCGGAAAAAGGAGGCCTAAAACCACGAGATGAAATACTGGAAATCTCAGGCAAAGTCATTTATAGTAACAAACAAATGCTCCAACTGGCAAGTGAAAAAAAGGACCAGCCCATTAATATAAAAATACGCCGACCCTCGCCCGATAATATCAATGTCTCGGCAGTTACAACGCTGACTCTAAAACCCGAAAGGTTTATGGACTCTTTATATGATATCGAGGCGGTCGAAAACATTCCTGCAGTTGTCGGCTCGGTAAAAAAAGAATCCCCGGCTGATATGGCAGGCTTAAAACCGGGCGATAAAATATTGTCTATAAACGATATGCCCGTACTTTCCTGGCATAAATTCAAGGAGATAGTCAACGCCCACAGCAATACCGAACTATCTGTAAAAATATTGAGAAAAAAAGAAGAGTTCACGCTTAAGCTCACACCAAGGGCTGATTTTGACGGCTCAGGAGTGGTTGATATGATTTTTGCCTCAAGTAATGTTTTAGGAGAAATTCCAGCCGGCTCCCCCCTGGAATCCGCTGGCCTCAAACCGGATGATATAATCATCAAGGCTAACGATAAAGAAATTTCTGATTTAACCGAACTGGACGAAATCGTCTGGGAAAGCAAAGGCAAGCTCATAAAGCTCCAGATAAAAAGAGGCGACGAAATAATTGAAACCTCTCTTGCACCAAAAGCAAAGGATCAGTGGCTATTAGGAATAGAGTTCAAACCGAAAAGCGTCCAGCAAAAATACGGATTCGGAGAAGCCATCATCAAAGGATTAAACGAATCGGTTGATTTGGTCGTCCTTACTTTCCAGCTAATAGGAAAACTGTTCAAAGGGGAAGAATCCACCAAGGGACTGGCCGGTCCGATAGGAATTTTCAGGTTTTCTTATATTGTCGTCCAGACAGAAGGTATTTCGTATTTCCTCTGGCTACTGGCTTTATTCAGCCTGAACCTAGCAATCCTAAATCTCTTGCCAATTCCGGTCTTGGACGGAGGCGGGATATTCCTGACATTAATAGAAAAAATGAAGGGAACGCCGGTTAGCGAAAAAGTACAGATGGTGGCGCAATATATCGGACTTTTTATCATCCTTTCTCTTGTATTTTTTGCGTTTTATAACGATATCGTTAATATCGTATTAGGATAATTTAAATGGCATCCGAAACCAAAAAGTGGCAAGGCTTTAAAGTGGAAAAAGTGATTGTGGATACCAATTCCTCCTATATCTATATGGGGACTTTGAAATCATACGATGATTGTTTCATCACACTTAATGATGTGGATGTCCATGATAACCGCGAAAGCACATCCACCAAAGAACAGTATATAAACCAAACGAGGAAAAACGGAATACATAAAAACAGGAATGAAGTAATCATCCGTAAGGAGCAAATCGTTAGTTTTTCCCTTCTGGATGATGTAATCCCCTATTAACAACAAACTCCGCAAAAATGATCATAAAAAAGGAACAAAGGTATAAGGCTTTGCTCTTAATTGCCGATATACTGGGCATTTCCGCGGCGTATCTGGCAAGCCTGGCAATACGCTTCTATCTCTTTAAAGATTGGGATATTTTCAGGCAGGGCGACCCGCCTTTGGAAATCTACCTCAAAACGCTTCCTTATATCCTGATCATCTGGCTGGTTATCTTCCGCTTCAGCGGGGTATATGCTCTGGCACTCAAAGGTTCGGATGAAATAATCACCGTTTTTAAGGCCGTTTTATTCTGCGTGCTAATCTCGCTTTCTTTCCTTTTCTTCTACCGGGAATTTGAATATTCACGTGCAGTCCTGGCGTTTTTCGCCGTATTGGCGGCCATGGCTATCCTAACCTGCCGGATTATAATGCGCTGGTTGCAGGAAATCCTGCTCAAAAAATCCGGAAGTATCACCAACCTTATTATCATAGGTAATAATAGCGTCGGCAAACAACTGGCTGATGAGATTTCCGGATATTCATTCGGCTATAACCTCCTAGGCTTTATCGGGACTGGAGATGAACCGCCCAAACATTTTAATTACCCTGTTTTGGGAAAACTAAAGGATATAGAAAAAATCATCGCGGAAAAAAATGTCCAGGAAATTTGGATTGCGCTTACAGGCGCACCCAGGGAAAAACTGCTAAATCTCGTAGAAATATGCCTGAAAGCGAAAATATCCTGGAAAATGGTGCCTGACTTATACGAAATCATGATGGATTGGGTAAAGGTGGATTCCCTAGGAGGCATCCCCTTAATCGGGATGCGCCGTTCAAATATAACCGGCTTAAACGCCCTGACCAAGCGGATTCTGGACCTCTTCTGTGCCGGGCTTCTCATTATCCTAACCTCACCGGTAATGCTCGTTTCCGCACTGCTTATCAAAATCACCTCTGCCGGGCCTGTTTTATTCATGCAGAAACGCATCGGGCATAACGGCAAACGCTTTGTCTTCCTGAAATTCCGCACCATGATGACGGATACCAGCCGCGCGATACACAAGGATTTCACCAAGAAATGGATTGAAGGCACCATTGAAGAAGCGTCCGGGGAAAAGAAAACCGTGTATAAAATAAAACACGACCCGCGCGTTACCAAGATCGGAAAGTGGCTGAGGAAGCTGAGCATAGACGAACTGCCGCAATTATTTAACGTGATTAAAGGCGATATGAGCTTAATAGGTCCCCGCCCCGCACTCGCTTATGAGATAGAACACTACAAGGAATGGCACAAACGCCGCCTGGAAACCAAACCTGGAGTAACCGGACTTTGGCAGGTCAGTGGCCGTAATATGGTTTCCTTTGACGAAATGGCAAAGCTCGACATATATTATATAGAAAACTGGTCTTTTGGATTAGACCTTAATATAATCATTAAAACTGTCTTTGTGGTTCTCTTTAAACGCGCGTATTAAGAAAAATTTTGCACACGGATTGAACTGATAAAGCTGATAATCCTTATATGATAAAAATCCGCCTAATCCACTAAATCGGTGTACTAATGAAAGAGCCCCAAACAATGCTTTACGCATTACCTATTACTCCCCCAGCAGAAGGCGGGATAAATATTATACACTTCATTGGTAAAGGTGTGAACAAAAAGATATTGCCCTTCCTTAAGGGGAAAACCTCAATTATCAGGCCTAACAAACTCTATCTCGGGTATTTCGAGGATAAAGGCAAAATCATAGACGAAGTTATTATAAACCTGATTCCTGCCAAACAAAGTTTAAGCGGGCTGGATACCGTGGAGATAAACTCACACGGCAGCGTTTTGGTAGCAGATAAGATAATCTCAGCACTTAAAAAGAGCGGGATTAAAATAATTACTACTCAGCAATTGCTGAAACTGGCCCTGAAGAATAGAAGGGTAAACTCCGTCCAAAAAGGCATTCTGGAATCGCTGTTGAGTGCAAAGACAGAACTGGCGTGCAGGTTCTTCCTGCAAAGGCTTGCCAAACCAAGCAAACAACCACCGGAATCAAAGCGGATGGAAAAACTGTTTAACCATCCAAGGCGAATTGTTTTAGTCGGAAAGGCAAACAGCGGGAAATCTACACTCTTCAATGTGCTGGCAGGCCAAAAGCGGGTAATTGAGCATCCGACTCCCGGCACAACCCGTGATGTGGTGGAAGAAACAATCGCGATAAAAGGAATCCCGTTTGTGCTGGCGGATACCGCCGGTTGGTTAAAAGGTAATTCAATAAACACAAAAAGAATATTCCGGAAAGGCGATATTATTATTTACATGGTAGACGGTTCCAAACGGCGTGAGAAGGCAGAAGAAACGGTTAACCACTTAGGGTTCACCGCCCTGAACCCAACACGGTTCAGGGAGAGGGCAACAATCTTAGCTATAAATAAGTGTGACTTGCCTAAGAGTGCGGATTTAGGCAGGCTAAAGATAAAGGCGTTATCGATTTCCGCATTAAAGAGGATTGGCATAGAACCCCTCACCCAAAAGATACTCTCCATTACAAAAAAACAACTCCTAATTTAACAGAATTAACCAGAAGGACCGATTCATCCCAACGACATCCACGTGCTTCTATCCTTTAAATAATCAGGTGTCCACAAAAGTAACGCATGTCGCGGAAGCTAAGCGAAGTGGAATTAACCTTAGCTTCTTTTACTTATTACCGATTAACGAAACTATTTAATCCGCGCCGGCATAATTACCAATGTATGTTCAGATAACTGCAATCTCTTCTGAAGAATAAAAGCGGTTTCATTATGCAGCATCGGATGATACCAGCGCTCCTGCTGGAAAACCAATTGCCCCGCGAAGAATGTCACGTGGGAAAATTCCTTGCTCAAATCCAGGCAGAGTTTTTCAAGTTCGGCCACCACGTCCGTGCCGACCGCCATCCGGTAATCCGCCGGCATGCCCTGCCCGTGCATCAGTTCGACATACTTTTTAAGGTCGTCCTCGGTCTGATTTTTAAGGCGCTCAATCATATCTTCGCCTTTGAAGATGCCGGAATCAACCGCGCCGACGGAAAGGAAAACCACGTTCTTAAACTGGTTGGGGAATTCGCGGAAGGCCGCGAAGACGGTATGGATTCCCAGCCCGTTATATCCGCCCACCAAAACGGCCGCGGTCGGCTGGGTTTTATCTACCGCGCCGGGCAAAACTTCCGTTACCCTGGGCATACTGGAAAGATGCGTGTAAAGCATGGCGAGTTTTCTGCCCAGCGCCCGATAGTGCCGCCTGACCCAGAAGCAGAAAAGTATGATGGCTCCCGTAACCGCCAGCGTCAACCAGCCGCCTTCCGGGAATTTCTCGTAAACGGTCACACAAAGAATCGTTGAGCACATAGTCAAGCCGATGACGTGGATGGAAATCTTTCTCTTCCATCCGGCAGGGTCTTTGCGCCGGCTGAAATAAAAGCGGCACATGGAAAGCTCGGTCATGGAAAAAGTCAGGAAAACATTGATGCTGTACATGACGACGATCTGGCGGACATCGCCCTTGGTATAGAGAAGCGCGATAAGCGCCGCCCCACCCATCAACATTACCCCGTTCTGGATGGTCAGGCGGTCGGATAATGAAGCAAACTTGCGCGGCATCCAGGAATCCATCGCCATATTGGAAAGCACGCGCGGCCCATCCACGAAACCCGCTTGCGCCGCCACCACCAGAAGCGCGCCTTCGGAAACCAGGGTCAGCACCACGAAAATATAACCGAGCGGAATGACTTCAATAAATCTCTCAACCAAAACGGCGTTCATGGTTTTTCCCTCAACCGCGCTGACATTCCAGAGGAGATAGCAGAACAAAAGACCGGAAGCGGTAAAGGCAAGCGAAATCGCCATATAGAGCATGGTCCGCTTGCCGGTTTGCACATGCGGCTCGCGCATTATCGCCAGCCCGTTGGAAACCGCTTCTATTCCCGTGTAAGTGCCGCCGCCCAGCGAATAGGCGTAAAGGAAAAGCGCAAACATACCGCCGATGCCGATTGTGGACAATCCGTTTGAAAATCCCTGCTGTGCCGTATCCAGCGTTGCCCCAAGCGACGGCGCCTTTACTAAGAACCCGACCGAAATCAGGATAAAATGCGTCACCACGAAAAGCATGAATATCGGCGTAAGGATAAGGATGGATTCCTTGACGCCCCGTAAGTTCAGGATAATCAGCACGAGTATAAAGAAAATCTCGACGAATATTTTATATGGGTGCCAGGCTATCGGCAGAAAGCTGAACAAAGCATCTCCCGAAGCGGCGATTGAAACAGTAATGGTCAGTATATAATCCACGAAAAGCGCGCAGCCGGAAACAAGGCCCGCCTTCTCCCCCAACAGTTTCGTGGCGACGACATAACCGCCTCCTCCGTGCGGGAAATGCTCGATGACGCGGCTGTAGGCAATGGCAATGACAAACACGGTCAGCGCCATTACCGCTGCCAGGATGATTGCCAGGTAAGTATGCGTCCCGAGCGTGCGGAAGGCCTCATCCGGTCCGTAGGCAGATGAAGAAAGCCCGTCCGCGCCCAGACCCACCCAAGCAAGGAGCGCAATCAGGGAAAGCCGGTGCAGGATGCCCTTATCCTTCAGATCACGAGGCGGGCCGATTAAGAAACGCTTCAGGCGCGCGCCAAAATCCGGTTCTTCTTGAGGGGTGTTAAGATTGGAGCCGTTGAGTGGATTGCCTTCCATACAGAACCTCCGTGGATAATCCCTATTAGAGAGTCGGGCCCTCCGGGATTTCCGGCACTCGTCCGAATGGACATTCGTCCGGGCGGGGGTTCTCTCCTTTAACGCCTACGGGGTTAGCTGACGGGCTCGGGCAAAAAGAGTTGCCCTACCCCGCACCTACTTTTGTAGATAAACTATCTTTTGCCTGATAGCCTTTCTTCCAAAAGTAAGTGCGG
The DNA here is from genome assembly GCA_016207825.1 of Planctomycetota bacterium. Lineage (NCBI taxonomy): Bacteria > Pseudomonadati > Planctomycetota > Planctomycetota bacterium. Next base: position 99,665 of record JACQZI010000005.1, read on the forward strand.
GGATTCGCCCCAATTACCTGCCCCCGATTAAATCGGGGTTCGGGCGGGTCGGTTCCCCCATTCCCCTACTATATAGGAGATTCGGCGATGGGAATTTTACGCGTATTATAAACCGCTATTACGCAAAAGTCAATAAATTGATAATGCCTAAAAGCAGGCTTAGCACCGGTGATTTCCACGCTAATTTAGCGGCAATTTTATGGTAAAGGTGCTTCCTTTATTGATTTCGCTCTGTACGGAAACCTCGCCCTGATGCAGTTGGATGATATGCTTGACGATTGATAATCCCAGCCCGGTCCCGCCCATTTCCCTGGAGCGGGATTTATCCACCCGGTAAAATCTCTCGAATACCCGCGCCAAATCCTCTTGCGGTATGCCGATTCCATTATCTATACATTCTATCTTCAGCTTATCCAATTCGATTTCGGCTTTAAGCTCTATCTTACCTCCGCTGGGAGTATATTTAATCGCGTTATCAATAAGATTCCCTATCGCTTTGCTCATAAGGTCAGGGTCAAGAGGCGTTTCCGGAATGGAAGCATCAATATTCCTGGTAACAATATGCTGCTTGCCGGCAATAGCCGGCCGGTAGTTCTCAATCACCCTTTCGATAAGCTTGTTAATAGCGGTTGGTTTCAGGCGAATGATGCTCCCCATCGGGCGCGAAGATTCCAGGCGCGACAGCTCCAAGAGGTCTTCTACCAGGTTGGTTAACTGCTTGACATTGCGGTCGATGATATTCAAGAACTCCGCGGCGCTTTGCTTATCCTCCATCCCGCCTTCTTTTAATGTTTCCACATAGCCTTTGATAAAAGTAAGCGGTGTCCTTAATTCATGCGAGACATTGGCGACAAAATCCTTGCGCAACTGCTCAAAACGGTTTTGTTCCGTCACATCATAAATTACCAGCATAAAGTTATCAGGCAACGCGTTTATAGGCGTGTAATACAGCCGCAATTGGCGGGCGTTAGGCGATACAATATCCATGGATGCAGAGCCTTTCATTGAACCGACCTGCCGGTTTTTAACAAACTTAACAAGCTGTTCGTGGCGGACTGTTTCCCAGAGATGGGTATTCGCGGCTTTTTCTATGGTAAAATCCATTAGTTTACCCGCGGCGGCATTGGCAAATATGATTTTCAACTCATCATCGAAAGCGATTATTCCCTCGGAGGTCGTGGAAAGGACGGTATTAAGCATATTGGATTTTTCCCTGATTTCAGAGAATTTCTGCCGGAGTTCGTCGCTCATTACGTTGATTGTCTTAGTAAGCGTCCCGATTTCGTCATTGGAGGCAATGGAAATCTGCTGGCTGAAATCCCCCTTGGCGATGGATTCGGCAACCGCAGCCACTTTGTTGAGAGGCCGCGTGACTTTCCTGGTCAGCCAGAATCCCATTAAAACCGCAATAATAATCAGGATGCCGAACGTAATCCCTATTGTTCGATACATCTGGTTTGTCATATGGTTAATCTGGCTTAATGGCAGGGCTACACGGATTATTTTATCAGCAGGGGCGTTCGGTGTTAAAGGGATTGCCAGATATATCATATCCAAAGAAAGGGTGTTGCTGAAACGAATTGCCTGTCCTTTGCCTGTCGCACGGGCGTTGATAATTTCCAGCCGGTCATTATGGTTTACCATCGTTTCCGGGTCTCTTTCGGAATCTGCCAGCACCTTGCCGTCCCTGTCAATGATGGTTATCCGTGTCCGGATGCTTTTTCCTAATTCAACCATTCTTGATTCAAGCGAAGGAATGCTTACGTTTATTTCCTTGATTAAAGCGCTGGCCATTTGCGCGTTGTTATCGAGCTGCTGATTAATCTCCTGTATGTAAACTTCCTTAAACGACCCGATTGCGATAAGCGACATTACCGCCAGTGACAGGATAATCAGGATGAAATAAGTTAAAAACAGTTTACGGAACAAAACGATACTCCTTTAAGGGCCGGTTATTTTACACTTTATGAGGCGGTGAATTTATAACCAACGCTTCGGATTGTTTCTATCCGGCTTTTATATTTACCCATCTTCTTTCTTAGCGATGCGATATGTACATCTATGGTCCGGTCAATCACCATGGCGTCATCCCCGCGCCCGGCGGAAATAAGCTCGTCCCGCGATACGACTTTCCCCATATTATTTGCCAGATGCCACAAGAGGTTGAATTCCGTATTGGTCAGGCTCAGGAGTTTGTCTTTTATGGCAACGGTTCTCCCGCTATAATCTATCACGATATCTTCTATGGTTAATTGTTTCTTGGATTCGCTTTCCTTGAATCTTCTCAAGACCGCCTTGACGCGCGCCACCAGTTCCCGCGGGCTGAATGGCTTCGTGATGTAATCATCAGCCCCCAATTCCAATCCAACCACTTTATCCGTTTCCTGTGCCTTGGCCGTGAGCATGATAACGGGTATCTTTGAAGATTCGGCGCTTATTTTGAGGCGTTTGCATACTTCTAATCCGTCCATTCCCGGCAACATAATATCCAGAAGTATTAAATCCGGTTTATGCTTGCGGATTATTTCCAGCCCCTGTATTCCGTCTTTGGCTCCGATGACCAGAAACCCTTCCTTGGAAAGATGGTGTTCAATCAGTTTAATCAGGTCTTTTTCGTCGTCAATGACTAATATTGTTTTCATTTGCGCTTCTTTTCCTCATGATGATGCCGGACATCCCGTCCCTGCACCAGGTAAATAACCTCTTCGGCGATATTCGTGGCGTGGTCGCCCATCTTTTCCAGGTTCCTGGAAATAAGGATTAACGCCAGCGCCCGCTGGATACTCTGGGAATCTGATATCATATAAGTCAAAAGCTCCCTGAAAATCTGGTCCTTGAAGGCGTCTATTTTATCATCCGAATCAAGCACCTTCTGCGCCAAGGCGACATCTCTCTGGATAAAGGCGTTCAGGCTGTCCCGCACCGACTTCTGGACGATATCCGCCATAATCGGCGTATCCACAAAAGGCTTTAACGGAGGATATTTTAATAAATAAACCGTATTCTGGCAAATATTAATCGCCTGGTCGGCAATCCGCTCCAGCTCGTCGTTAATCTTAGAAGCGGCGATGAGGAAACGCAAATCGCCGGCAACCGGCTGCATCCGGGCTATCAGCGTAATCACATCCTCGTCTATTTCTATCTGGAGGGTGTTCACCTCTTTTTCCTTTTCCTGCGCCTCGGCGATAATCCGCTCATTGCGGTCGACCAGCGCCGTAATCGCTATTCGAATCATCGCCTCCGCCAAGGTTGCCATCCGGACGAGCTTTTCGTTGATGCTTTTTACTTCGTTATCAAAATGCCGTTTCATTTATTCGCCTCCTTTGTTGATGGAATCTATCAAATTCCTGACGTTCTGTTCTATGATGTTGCGGACGGCCCGGAATTCGGCTATACTCTTGTCTTTCGGGTCCGGGATATCCCATTCAAGATACTTCTTTCCGGGCATAAAAGGGCAGACCTGCCCGAATGATTTTCCGTTCAGGCGGGCCTTCTCGCAACCCATGGAAACGATGTAATCAAACTCCTTATCTTTGAAAGCCTCAAAGCCTTTAGGCCGTTGCGCGGAGATATCTATGTTTTTCTCCTTCATCACTTCTATGGCAAAGGGTTCGACCCGTACTGCCGGCTTTGAGCCGGCGCTGTAAGCCTCAATCATGTTGTTCCCCAAAGCACGGGCAAACCCTTCCGACATCTGGCTTCGTGCTGAATTTCCGACACACAGAAATAAAATCTTTGTCATATTATCCGAACCTCCCTGTAATATAATCTTCCGTCCGCTTATCTTTCGGCTTGGTGAATATTTGGTTGGTTTCGTCAAATTCCACCAGCTCGCCCAGCAAAAAGAATCCCGTATAATCGGAAATCCTTGCCGCCTGCTGCATGTTATGCGTTACGATAACGATTGTATACTCCTTTTTCAACTGATAAATAAGTTCTTCTATCTTGGCAGTGGAAATGGGGTCTAAGGCGGATGCCGGCTCGTCCATGAGTATTATTTCCGGCTTGATTGCCAGCGCGCGGGCAATGCACAGCCTCTGCTGCTGGCCGCCGGATAAATCAAAGGCGTTTTTATGGAGGACGTCTTTGACCTCATCCCATAACGCGGCATCGCGCAGGCTTTGCTCGACCCTTTCGGATAACTCCTTGTGCGATTTGGCCATCCCGTTAATCCTTAACCCGTAGGCGACATTCTCGAAAATAGTCTTGGGGAACGGATTTGATTTCTGGAAGACCATGCCGATTTTGCGGCGCAGTTCCGTTACATCTATGTCGCAATTACACATATCTTTTCCGTCTATAATGATTCGTCCGTTACAGCCGCATCCTTTAATCAAATCGTTCATCCGGTTAAAGGTCCTTAAGAAAGTGCTTTTGCCGCACCCCGAAGGGCCGATTAACGCGGTCACTTTATTGGCTGCTATTTTGATATTGATATCATTCAGCGCCCTGACCTTGCCGTAATAAACATTAAGGCCGATTACTTCTATCTTGGGATTTTCGATTACCATTTCTTGTTTCTCCTGAAGCGCCATCTGATGATAATGGCTAATAAACTCATTCCTAACACCAAAAGGATTAATACCAATGCCGTGCCGTATTGCAGGCTGATGCTCAATCCCGGAACCTGCGTGGAGATAACGTACAGATGATAAGGCAAAGCCATCACCTGGTCAAAAACTGATTCGGGCAGGTTCGGCAGGTAAAACGCCGCCGCGGTAAAAAGAATCGGCGCGGTCTCCCCGGCCGCCCGGCCGATGCCTAAGATTGTCCCGGTAAGAATGCCGGGCAGGGCGTAAGGAAGCACGCACCGCCGGATGGTCTGCCATTTGGTCGCCCCTAATGCCAGCGATGCCTCGCGGAACCCCTGCGGCACAGCCGTCAACGCCTCCTGCGTTGAAGCGATAATCACGGGCAATATCATTATGGATAAGGTTAACGCGCCGGCCAATATCGAGGCGCCTAATTTCAGCATGATAACAAAAAGCCCCAGCCCGAAAAGCCCGTAAACAATGGATGGAACCCCGGCAAGGTTTACGATTGCCAGCTGGATAAGCCTGGTTAAAAGGTTCTGCCGGGCGTATTCCGTAAGATAAATCGCGGACATGATGCCGATAGGCAGGGCGATAATAACCGCCCCGGTTACCAAATAGAGCGTCCCGACGATTGCCGGGAATATCCCGCCCGCTTTCATCCCGTCGCGCGGCATATCCGTCAGGAATGTCCAGTTGATTGCCGGCAGGCCTTTAATAACAATCATCGCGACAATCAACACGACCGGCACGACCACGACCAGCGTGGCTAACAACAAGACGCCGAAGGCGATGCGCTGGGAAACTTTCGGGCTTATTAACTTTCTCATTTCTTAATCCGCCTTATAAAGAAATCGCCGGTAAGGTTAATCATAAAAGTTATAATGAATAAAATAGCGCCGATGGCAAAAAGGGCGAAATAATGGTCGCTCTGGTGCACGGTCTCGCCCATTTCCGCGGCGATTGTCGCGGTCATCGTCCGGACCGGTTTCAGGAAGTTAAAGCTCATGACCGCGGCGTTTCCGGTAACCATCATGACCGCCATGGTCTCGCCTATCACCCGGCCGAATCCGAGCATGACCGCGGCAACAATCCCGGATAACGCCGCCGGCACGCATACCTTTATAATCGTCTGCCATTTGGTCGCCCCCAGCGCCAGCGATGCCTCTTTATATGATTTGGGCACGGCGTTTAAGGCGTCTTCCGTAATGGAGACGATGGTTGGCATCGCCATAAAGGCGAGCATAATCGAGCCGGTTAAAGCCGTTAAGCCGGTATTAAGGTGAAATACGCTTTTCACCATAGGCACCAGCGTCACTATCCCGATAAATCCGAGGACGACCGATGGAATCGAGGCGAGTAATTCCACCAGCGGTTTCAATATCTCGCGCACCGCGGCGGGCGCCACCTCTCCGATATAAATGGCGCAGGCGATTCCCAAAGGAACGGAAATAACCATCGCGCCGATGGTTACCAGGAAAGAACCCATTATGAGGGGCAGGATTCCGAACCGCGCCGGGTCGGAAATCGGATACCAGAACTTGCCGGTAATAAACTCGCCTAAGCCGGTTGTTTTAAACAACTGGCTTGATTCCTTGATAAGGAAAACAAATATCAGGCAGACGAAAAGAACGATTAACAGCCCGCTAATCAGGATGGATTTTTCAATAACGAATTCTTTTGCCTGCCTGAAAATGCCTGCCTTCATAAAACCCTCTTCAGTTTATGGGAACAAAATCCAGCTTCTTCACGATTTCCTGCCCTTCGGCTGAACGCACAAAGTCCAGGAATGCCTTAGCCAGTCCTTGCGGTTCGCCTGCCGTATACATGAAAAGCGGGCGGGAAATCGGGTAAGAATTATTCTTGACCGTTTCCATGCTGGGCTTGACAAAAGGCCCGCCTTTTTGGGAAACCCCCAGCGCCTTTTGTTTATTGCTGACATAGCCTAATCCGTAATAGCCTATGGCGGATTGGTTCTGCGATACTTCATCCGCAATCGCCTGGGAAGAGGACATCAAAAGGGCGTTCGGTGCAAACTCCTCCGGCCCTTTCTCGTTGCCTTTTCTCAAAACATGCTCCTTAAAATACACGTGCGTCCCGGAATTAACCTCGCGGGAGAGTATGGTAATGGACTGGCCATTCCCGCCGACATCTTTCCAGTTGGTGATTGTTCCCATAAAGATATCCCTCAACTGGTCTGTGGTTAATTGAGCAATTGGGTTAGAAGGATGGACGACCACGGCCAGCCCGTCAAGCCCGACGACAAACTCTGCCGGGTTTTTCCCTTTATCCTTTGCCTGTTGCTTTTCTTTATCCTTCATGGCGCGCGAGCACTGGGAAATATCGCAGGTGCCGTTGATTAAAGCGGCAATGCCTGTGCCCGAGCCGCCGCCGGTTACCGCCACGCTTGTTTTAGAATGCTTTTTCATGAACGCCTCTGCCCATGCCTGGCCGAGATTGACCATGGTGTCCGAGCCTTTAATCTGGAGGCTTCCGGTTAATTCCGAGTTGCCGGCTGGGGTGTTGCTGGAAGGTGATGCTTCCCTGCCGCAACCCATAAGCACGCTGCACCCTATCACTATTAACCATATTAGGTTTCTCATGTTCTTCATCCTCCTATATCTTTGGTTTTCTTATAAAACAATCTCTGCGTTCTCTGTGTCTCTGTGGTGAATCTTAACATTCTTGTGTTAAGATTGTATTAAGAAGGCATGAATATCAGGTTAAGCCTCCCCGGACGGGATTCGGGATGGCGCCTCCTTAATAACCGTGTCGCGCGTAAAATATTACCTCCTTTCTTAAATATAATTATAAACTAAGGCTGTTAAGGAAATATAAAGGAGAGGTTAAAGTTGTGTAAGCCCAGAATTTAAGATTTGAAAACCTGGATGTCCAGATAGAGCAAGGTATTTTCTAACACAAAATCCACCCTGGCCGCCAAGCCGTCCAGAAGGTATTCGCTTACTAATTGATTAGTTAAGGCGTTTTCGTCCGCAATGATGAACGGGGCAAAGCCGTATTTAACTATCCTCGCTCCAGCCTGCCTGATGCGGTTTATCAGCCTTTGCCTGAATTCGCCTGCCCGCTCAGGTTGTGTGATTAATACCGGCCCGCCTTCTATTCCGTAATCACCGGGCTTGGTAAGCTTTAGGGCCTCCGGGTTTCCGGAGAGCCACCGCGCCGCAAACGGCGCTATTCCCCTAATCTTATTGCCATACCCGGTAAAAGGCAGGCTTGTCCGCGCTATCTTTAAGGCGGATTGGTATGACTGGCTTTCTATGGATTCATTAAATCTTTTGTTTTCTTCCCCATCCACTTTTTCAAAAGCCTGCTCAATCTTGCCTTTATATTTGTTATAGCCAGCGGGCATATTGCTAATCATGCTATTAATAATACTCTCGTATGTCCGGCCGCTCCTGGTGCGGTAATTCGGATTAAAGAACTCAATCTTGTCCTTGATATTATGATTCGCCATCTTTTGGGCGTAGTCTCCTAAGCCGGAAATGGAATTCTTGATATTTTCCCCCATCTTCGTTCCGGCATTTAGCATAGATTGTTTCCATTTTTCCAGATACTCCGCGGGCGGCTCTGATGGTATATCCACCTTCGCCTTAATCCTTGATATTACCTTTTCGTCTTCCATATCTTCACCCTCCCTCCATAAGTACATGCAGGAGTGGGGCAAATGTCACAGGAAAAATTGAAATTAGATAAAAATTTCGCTCAAACTCAATATAAGCGGGTTTCAAGGTGCACCTAGGGGGAGGGGGGTAGATTCCGACACTGTTCTAAAAATCCACCTCTCACGTGCCAAAAAAACGCCGTATACGTGCCAAAAAATTGCCTCTCACGTGCCAAAAAAATGCCTCAGACGTGCGAAAAATTTACCTCTGGCGTGCCAAAAAAAGGCCTCAGTCGTGCGAAAAATTTACCTCTCACGTGTTTAAAAAATGCCTTGGACGTGCTTAAAATTTGCCTCTGATGTGCCAAAAAAATGCCTTAGATGTGCCAAAAACTCGCCTCTCATGTGCCAAAAAAACATCTCAGCTGTGCGAAAAATCCACCTCAGATGCGCGAAAAAATATAGGTGGGGGAATTTTGAAAAATGTCAAAAACAACCAAAGCCACAGATTACAGTGCAAAGCCTCTTGTAGGGGCAGAATAATCTAATTTATTTTATTCTGCCGAGTTTACGCCATCTGCTTAGCCAATTATGTGACCAGTAATATTTACCGGTTGCATCCCTGACAAAAGCGACATATTTATCAGAAGATAATTTTTCTTTTTCTTTCAGCTGGTCTTCATCCATATAAAAGTCTTTAGATTTTCCCTCGGTTAATTCAACTTCTTTACTTAAATTCTGTGTTTCAACTAGATCATTTCCGCCTAAATTTTTAGGCTGTCGCAACCCCGCTTCTTTAAGTGTTACCGGTCTACGGCCTTTATTAACCACCAAAATCCTTATCATGTTTTTCCTTGTAATTGAGTTGGTAGGACTTGATTCATACACCTGTTTAACACTAACTTTTATGCTTGCTTTATCCCTACGATATTCAAATATCTTAAAAACAGCTAATATTGTTGATAACGCAGCTCCCCAAATAGCTAATATTTCGATTAATTTTAATGAGTTTATAAAATCTTTCATCCGTGTTCTCTGTGTCCTCCGTGGTAAATATATTTACACCCTATGAACCTGTTCATTCTCCGTGATGTTAATCCATTCTTTGCAGACAAGCCAGCCGATTGCGTCATGCAGGTCATCCGAAGGCAGTTTGGACTTGGTTTCCAGTTCCGGCAAAGGCATGGGCTTGCCGTTTTCCGGCAGGTAGCTGTAAATCATATCGGCGTGTTTAACTATTTTTACAACGAATGGCGACGGCTTTTTGGCGGCGAAAGAGCCTTTTTTCAGGAGGGCAACCAGGTCTTCCTTTTTCTTCTGGAATTCCGGGGTCTTGCTGTATTCCTCGGTTACGGATGTCGCGTAAATATTCTCGTAATCCTTAAACGCCTGGCGGCATGGGGCGCAGTCAACCAAATGGCGCAGGACTTCTTCCCGCCTTTCCTTGCCGACAAAAGCGCTTTCGCCTGTGGCGAGGTCAACGATATCCAGGCTGTATTGCTCGCATCCGCCTAACGGCGAGGCGGGTTCCGGGTTCAATCCTTGTTTAGCTTTTTTAGGTTCCATAAAATCTCGCTCCTTATTGATTTTAATATTCTACAATATCGCATCCTTAATTGTCCAGATTTATTTGGCTCGCCCTTCTCATTAAACCTGAACTCATCGTATTCAAGTATAGCGGCATAGGAATTATTTTGCTTTAATAAAAACAGTTTCCGGTCTAAGGATTCGAGCTTATTTATCGCCTGATTCATCAGCTTAATCATCATTTCTTTTTGCGGATTATCACTGCTTGGTTCGGGTATCCGCGCCATCGGGTCTTCGGTAAAGGTTTCCAGGTATTCCTTATCAAGCCCGTGTTCCGCATGTCCATAACGGCGGTTTTCCGTAAAGGCGATTTTCTTGGCGATATCGAATATCCAGTTTTTGAATGAGCCTGCCTGCGCCGGTGCTTCGGCAGGCAGGCCAGGATATCTTGGCCCAAATTTATCGTTTTTTAGAAGCTTGCAGATGGTAAAGAAAGTGATTTGGATAAGGTCGTCAATAAAGGATTTATCCTTGTAGTTACTGTTATTAATGAGGACGCCCCAGACGGGCTTGTAATAGCGGCCGACGAGGATATCCATCGCAGAATCGTTCCCGTCACCGTAGGAAAGGGCAAGCGTTTCGTCGGATTGAGTACCCATATTTTTTCACCACAAAGGCACAAAGAAAAACTATTTATCCTTGGACTTGTCCTGAGTTCCATCGAAGGGGTTTTCCGTATTATCCGAACCGGAGTCGGGTTTCTTGTCCGGGCTATCTTTGGTCTTATCGGTATCTGATTAACCAAGAGAATCTTTTTTGGTGTTTTCCTTTGGTGCTTGAGCTTTTGGTGGTTCTGGCCTTGGAGTTTGAGGTCGGGTATTTACGCCCCCTTTTTTTATCATCCCTTCTTTAAGTAACCCGAATTTAATTGTTTCATCTTTCTTTTTGTCTTCTGTCATTTTAATTCACCTCCATTTTAGTAATTTCAAGCCGCATATCCTCTTTATTTATGGGCAAGTATAAAACATTGATATTATACATTTCTTGAGCGGTAGAGTTTTTATATACTTTGACATCCGATAAGCAAATTTCATCGTTTTTGTCTGTGCTATCTGAATATGCTAAAACCCAACCTTCATACATAAGGTCGTTTTTTACATCTCTAATTACTACCCATCCAATTTCGGGTTGGTTCATAAGATTACTCCAGACGTCAGCTTCACCCATTTTATTGGATGCTTTTATAAAATGAGCAAAGCGATATAATATTTTATAAGTAATTGAATATGTAAATATAAAGCCCACGAAAATCGAAAGGATTGCTACTATAAAGATTTCAGTTAAATCTAAAGGAATTGTCTTATTTAAAAGAGACTCTATAAATTTAAATTTAAGCTCGATGCCTGTTAGAGTTACAAGCTTTACGATGGGATAGTATAGCAAATAACAAATGAAGCCTAATAATAAAGAAAGAGAAAATAACTGATAACTTTTAAATTCTTTGTGTGGCACTAGTTTGTCAATTATAAATAATGATATTATACCCGGCATGAAGAGCAGGATAATTCTTAATGTAAATTCTGATAATTCCATAAAGCACCTTTCTTATAACAATAGGGCTTAGTTTCCGGTTTGTATATCTTCTTCAGACGCGGGTAATTTAGTCCACGCCGACTTTAGGGTTTGTATAACAAATTGAATAGAAACCCCGATTACAACTATGCTTGCTACAACAATATATTGTCTCCATAATTCGGGAAGTTTTTTCTCGTCACCCCAAAATGCTGCCATTAGAAGGTCCACACCGGCAGGAATCGAAAAATATGCCAGAAAAACGAGAACAGTATTGATAATATTCCATGTTCGTTGTCGAAATAGCTGGATTATTACAAAGACAAATACGCCACCAATCCCTGCCATAATCCCTAACGCCGTTGTATCCATTATTTATCTAATCCTTTAGCTTCGCTTCCAAGTATTGCTCCAAAAATTCCTCCGACTATTGCGCCGATTGGCCCCCCAATTGATGCGCCAAGAAGAGCCCCTCCGATAAGTCCTACAGCTGCTGAATTTTCTCCGCTTTTAGGTGAACCAAGAGGTTTCCTGCAATTGTAACAAGCATAAGAAGATGCCTTGCAATTGTCAGGAATTTCATTTTGTCTGCCACATTTTGGGCATTGAATGTTCACGATATTATCCTTTTAATAATTATTTTTATAGCTTGACCAACCAATTACATAATGAATTAACCTGGACCTGATTAGTTAAATTTGCGGCATTTGTTAATATCCCGTCTTTTAACTGTTCCCAAATTTCCGTAGACATTTTCTTTTCAATAGCCGCTCCGATAAAGAATGTGTATAGACGAGGATTTATTTTGGAAAACGATTTCCTAATCCGTGACAATGCGGTATTGGCGGTTTTCCAGTGTTCATCTGCGCCGGCCGGGTCAATCCCGCCTTTTAATTCCCCGCAGGAAATATACATGCCGGGCTTTTTGTAGGCGACGGGAACTTTCCCATAATCACAATTTAACAGGCAAAAATCTATATTATTTTTAACTACGGGCGGAGTCAGGTTGAAAAGGGCGGTTCTTTTCGCTCCTTTTCGTTTCCAGCTAATTCCTCTCAAGAACAATTCTATATCCGCGTCATCATCGTTTGCTTTAACCCAGGTCTTGCTCTTGGAATTCAGCCAGTAATATGTGGTTTTGGTGATTGAAAGGGCAGAAATGATGGCGCGGGCGAATTTCCTCTGTCCGAGAACGCCTCCCACATTACGCATACTGCCGCCCAAGGTATCACCTTTGGTCAATAGAAACCTGTAAACCAGTTCTTCCACAAAATTTGCCCCGGCAGGTTCAAGGAAATTCTTCACTAACCCTTTTATTGCCTCGGTTTTATCGTTTTCCTCCAAATGACCGCTCGCTTTATCCGACACCCCGGCCGCGCATAATAATGCGGAACGGATTTCCCTGATATTAAGCAGGTCTTTTGGAGTTTCAGCGGAAGAGGCAAATGATTTCAAGGAGCGGGCTTGTTCAATAAAAGGAGTGGCGCGCCGATTTCTTTCCAATGCCAGAGAGACAAAACCGGCCCGGGTGGCTTCATAAGTCGTAATCAACTTTTGACTGCCTGATAAATGTTTCAAATACGGTTTGCTTAACGGCATTAGGCTTTCCTCCATACATATATGCACTTTCGCAAGGAAACACGTCCGTGTTTGCCCATTTGCTGACTGCTGTTCCCTTTGCCATTGGGTAATACCAAAATGTTTTCAATCCTAAACCCTAATTCCTCGGCGATTTTGGATAATATCGTATCCACCGATATGCTTACACCGGCATAGCGCACATTGTCGTTGACCATAAACATTAAGCCGTTTGGTTTTAATACGCGTAAGCACTCGCTGATAACACAAGCCATTTCGTAGAAGTAACCGCGAATCATCCGCGGTATCCCCGAATTATTGAGGACCCCCATATTTTTCTGGTCATCTAAATACTTGAGTATAGATTGCAATAATTCCTGCCGGTCAGTTATTTCCATCGCCTGAGCCCATTTTGGATTGATGTGCAAGAGGTCTTTGGCGCGGTTCTCGACCGTGCAACTAAGCATTTGTTGCCTTAAATCCCGTATCTCATCTTCGGTCGTCCCGAGCATGGCTAATTCCAATGCGTATGTTCTGGTATAATCATACCGGTTGCAATATGGAGGAGAGGTAATAATCGCGTTGTATGTATTCTTGGGGAGTTCGGGCAGGACGTTTAAACAGGAGCCTTTAAAGTGATTAATATTCCCCTGCAGAGGCTTTTTGTCGAAAGAAAGGCTTAGGTTCCTTTCATAGATATCATTGATAATCTCATTGATTTTAGAGGACGTTGCCTGGGTAAAAGTTGGAATATTTCCCTTATTAAATGCTTTGCCTCCCAGCTGGCGACCAGACCGTATATCCCAACGAAGACATTGTCCGTCTTTACGGGTATAACTAATTGATTCCAGGACGCATAATAACGCGAATTGCAGGATAATTTGTATTTTTGGCTCTTCCTTAGATATCGACGCCAAATATTGTTCAATGGCATTAAGCGTATTTGGAGAATATGCCCCGTCCGTAATTTTTATTTTATTCAAAGGAATGGTTTTAGCCGACTTTGCCCATGGTTTCTCGTCGCTCCAGCGTTTAAGAATGGCTATGTCTTTAGAGGTTAGCCCGTTCCCTAAATACCGTTTTGCGGAAATAATCCGGTGACAAAAGGGAAGCAATTCGATTCCATCGGCATCTAATCCTGATTGGCTCGCGGCGAACAAAGCCGTGCCGCTTCCGGCAAACGGGTCAAGTATTTTACCGGAGATATGATATTTTGATAGCAGGTATTCCACTAAAGAAGCGGAGAAAGCCTCTTTGAATTTATACCAACGATAAGCTGGTCTTGTTTTATTAGCCTGAAAACTGACATGTTGACGTGTTAAAACCGATTGAGATAAAAACTTACTGTGAAAATGCTGCGATAGGTTAGAATCAAGATTATTAATTTCTTGTATCGTATCAGGCTGTTTTAATGAGAAATTCGGAGTATATAAGGCGAGTTCTTCCTTAATTTTTAATGGTCGTTTAGACTTGGCTTTAAGTTTAGTCGTCATATAGTTGATATCCAAGTAATTCTAAAACACCTTATTAATGCCACCAATTATATCTTGTTTCCGGTGATAGTCAAGTGAAATCCCTTTTAGTGTTTGTTTTCCTTTTATCCATTTCCGCCAATATAAATCGTAACTATTTTCACCATTTTCCAAAGATTTCCTGTGACATTCGCCCCACTCCTGCATGTACTTATGGAGGGAGAGGGGAAGAAAACCCCTGAGACCCCTTCAAGGAGGATAAAGATATGAAAAGGAATGAACAAATAACGGATGAACCAAGAACCAATTGCAAGGAATGCCATAAACCGTTACCGAACGGTAACAGCCTGGTTTCCCAAACCGCCCGAACCCTGGGCTATTGCCGGTATTGCTATCTGGGCAATTTTCCGCAAAGGAACCGGTCAAGAGGCCCGGCTTTGAGGTCAAGCTCTGGTGGCTTACTTTCCAGTTATGAACGGGTATTTCTGGAAAAGGCTGGGTTTAATACGGAACTGTGGTCTCCGGAATTCAGGGAAGAGATGCTGGATTACTGGAGAGCCAGAGAAAGGAAAGAGGTGAATGTATGAGAAACCAAGTTATAAGTTATAAGTTTCAAGTTATTAGGTTGCTCATCCTGTTAGTTCTAGGAATTGCGTTAATAGGCTTAACGGCGCGGGCGACCAAGCCAATGGAGATGCCGCCGGATGTGATTATCATCAGGCCTATGGATAAGGCTAACAATCCTTATCAACGGGAATATGATGAAATGCTCAAACCTGTTGTCATGATTACGGCATTATCAGGCAGAGGAACTGGCGTAATCATTCCAGGTTCATTGGTTCATCAGTCCACCGGCTCATTAGCTAATGAACAATTGAACAATTCAACAAATGAACTATACATCTTAACAGCGGCTCATGTAGTCGGGAATTATTCAACAGTTACCGTTACTGTTTACGCTCCTCTTTGTGAACTTAGTGCCTTTGTGGTGATGACTGATACAAATAAGGATCTTGCGCTTCTTAAAATACGAGATTGCTTCGCTAACGCTCGCAATGACAAAACGGCACGGTTGGCTCCAAGCGATTATACATATTATCTGTTTACCCCGGTGTATGTTGTCGGATGTTCATTAGGCTTAAATCCCAGGCCATCCTCCGGCATTATCAGTTCCATTAGCGCCTTTGCTGTGGAGATTACCGCACCTGTATTACCAGGCAACTCAGGAGGTCCCGTCTATGATGCGGGCACGCATGAGTTAATCGGTATAGCCGTTTGGGTTCGGCTTTACGGAGACCAGCTTATTACCACAATGGCAGGTGTCGTCCCAATCTCGGAAATCTACGTTTTCCTTGAAAGTTACAAGTTACAGGTTACGAGTTTCGAGTTAGAAGATGAAACTTATAACTTGCAACCTGAAACTTATTTCTTAACTGCCGATGAGCCGGTGATTGGTGATGTACACACTAATCAGGGAGACCGGCTTGTCAGCCTAACCAAAAGACCCCGCACCGCGATGGGTTCGGGGCTTAGAAGGGAGGTGAATAACATGGGAATCGTATCAAAAGTGGATCTATGGATACCAGCGAACGTGCCACCTTCTCCGGATATGGAACAGAAGTGGAATGACGTTTTGCAGACCGTTGCGACGCTCATTAATGACCGCCGCAATGCCAAGATACCCGATGAAGCGGCTTTCCAGAACAAGGTTGTGGAAGCCTCTAATCAGGCATGGGCAAACGTAATCAGCTCTACCTATCGTTCCAAAAGTGGCAAGACCTACGACAAGATGAAGAACGCGCATGACGCAAACCTTCAGCAGTCGTATAACCAGTGGAACGAGAAGCTCAACCGGATGTTCGAGTCGGTTGACGGCGTCACCGCCAAGCGGTTCAAGGACATAGTTTCTTTTGCCAAGAAATTCTGGACAGAGACCGTCGGCAAGGGCGTCTTAAGGCTGACCGGAGATAAGGTGCGCGGACAAGGGGCGGCGACCATTGCGACTTATTGGCTCACAGGCGAGCCGATGGCCGCAGGTATGGTGCGCCCCCAGGATACCGGGATAATCGGTGGTCCGTATCGGGTTTGCAGGATTGAACTCGTCCAGGCTCTGAAAGCAGCGCTGATGAACAGGCTGGTTCAGGCAGGCATGGTGATTTTCAATTCCCAACTCTCGATGCCGATAATCACCGAGGAAAACACGACTACCAATACGCTGATACAGGGTTTTATTGACCCGGCGTTAGGATTGGAATCGTTTACTCCCGGCGGCGCGTCTCACCTTGACTTTGTCAAGCAGGGCGCGTTACTCAAGCTTTCGCTCCAGGTATCGCAAGTGTAATGGACAGGTGATGCCCCAATCTCTCTCGATTGGGGCTTTCGCCCTTTATTCATCTCTCTCCCGACGCTTGCGGTCGGGACGCTTCGCAACCGTCAGGGGCGGTTGCCTTTTTCTCACTGCGCGACCAGGATTTTATTCCGCCCGCTTTCTTTTGCCTGGTAAAGGTATTTGTCCGCTTCGTTTATCATGGACGGCATGCTGTCCAGTTCGCTCGTCCATTTGCAGACCCCGCCGGAAATGGTCAGCTTGATATGTTCGCTTCCGATATTAAATTCATGCCCTTCAATAATCGCCCTTAACCGCTCGGCAAAGAGATGCGCCGCCCGCGTCCCCACACCGGGCAACAAGACCGCGAATTCCTCGCCGCCATAGCGCACCGATGTATCAACACCCCTGGCATTGCCTTTAATAATGGAAGCCATTTCCTGCAGTATCTTATCCCCGGCGCTGTGCCCGTAACAATCGTTGATTTGCTTAAAGTGGTCTATATCCAGTAATACCAAAGATAGCAATCCGCCGTATCTCCTGGTGCGCGCCAGTTCATCCTCAAATACCTCCTTGAAATAGCGCCGGTTATAAAGGCCGGTCAATTCATCCTTGCCGGCGATTTCCGAAAGGCGCGTATGCCGGCTTTTCAGGTTGTTAATCAATCTGCAGGAGGCTTCCAATAAATCCGTCTGGGTAACGATGCCGCTCAAGACGCCGTTTTCCATTACCGGCAGCCTTCTGATGTGGTGGCGGTGCATCAATTCAAGCGCCGCGGAGATGGGCTTATCCGGGCTTGAGAAAATAATATGCTTGCTCATGACCTTGCCCAGTTCGGTGTGGAGGCTGCGCCCGCTGGCGACCTGCTTGACTATCGTGCTTTCGGAAACGATGCCCACGGGCTTATCCCGGTTGGTGACAACCACGCAACCGATGTGGTTCCGGCGCATCAGGCAGCAGGCGTCATAAATAGTCTGGTAAGGGGAAAGCGTCAAGACCGCCTTGTTTATATACGGCCTTATCGTTTCCTCTTTCCTGCCTGCGTCGGTGCTTGCCTGTGTCCCGATGCCTGCCTGTGCTACGGCAGACAGGTCCATCGGGGCAGACAGGCTTCGGCAGGCAGGCCTGCCCGCGGCAACGGTATTGTTTTCGGCCATCTGCGTTAATCCAGGCATTTTTCCACCAATCCCATTATGAACTCCGCGTTCGGGGACGGTTTTGGAAATACCTTCCAAAAGAAAAGGATTACGCATAATAACCCTCCTAACCCTAAAAATATCCCGCTTAATATATTCATATCTATCCTCCTATAATTGCGGCTGAAGAAGGCCTTCCGGCGCCGGGGGGTGAGTTCCGGCGGCCGGAATGAGCCTTCCCAGCGTAGGAAAGACGAAGACGCTCCCTACCAGGACTCCTGATAAATCGGGCGTCCCCGCAGTCTCCCGACGTAACGTCGGGGGACGGAGTGGGAGCTTTCTTTTATCTTCCCCTTTATGGATGTTCCCGTTTATATACATATTTATAATTACCGGGGATAATCCCGATATTAAATCGGGACCATCCGCCTTTTCCATCTAAAACTTAGATGTAAATAACATAGAATACTGGTCGTTTTCCTGCTTAACCGCACCGGTAGGAATTTCCTCCGTATTGGTCGTAAATTCCGCCTTAAGGTGGGTGTTGCCGGATAAACGGTATCCGACTCCCGCGGATATCCGCTTATATTCGGTGGCGTTAACGCCGTTAAGCGAGGCAAAGATAGTGTCTTTATCAAACGCTATCATGCTGTAACGCGCGGCAACGTATACTTTCGCGGTGGCGTTATAAAGGCCGTCCACGAAATAATAGGTGCCTTCACGGTCGGTTATCTGGACAATCGGGGCGGCTTTGTCGCTGCCGTCATCCTCGAACTGACCGTAAGCTACCCTGACATGGGCTTTGCTGTCGGAAAAAGCCGGCGCGCCGGGGCTTAAGCGGTTTTCCTTGCCCGGCTGGAAATCGTAGCGCAGGTCGATTTCCGTGATAGTCCGGCTCCAATGGGTTGCATTGGTCGGCCGTGACCCGAGTCCGGCGTATTTCACCTCGGCGTCCACCGCGGTGATTTCACCGGAATCGTAATAACTGCCCGAAACGTAAAGTTCCGGTATCGGATTGGCGCCCAGCTTGAAGCATAACGCCTTTCCCTGCTGGTCATCCGCACCGGAGCCCGTATTCCCGTTAAAGAAGCTCAGCGACCATTTAATCGGCACGCCGAGGTTTTCTTTGTGCAGACTTTGAGAAAGTTCTAATCCCTCATCATAGCCGGCAACTAATCCAGCGGAGTTGTTAATGACCACGCTTTCAACGGGATTGTCCGAGAAAGTCTCTTCACCGATATCCACCTTAACGCGGCCTATCTTAATAGCCGGATTAAAGGCGCTGTCTTTAAGAGAAGGCGCGAATTCGCTGAAAAGGTTTTTATACTGGATGTAAAAGTAATCCGGCGCGCCGACGGCGATATTGCTCAGGCTGAGCCTGGTCACAATGACCATATTTTCCTGCATCGTCCAGTTAAACCGGAGTTTGCAGTCAGGCGCTTGGAACGAGCCGTCCTTGTAGCTTCCGTTTTCTTCGGAATCCAGATAACCTATCGCGATGCGCGAACCCTTAAAATCCACGGTGGGCTTAAATTCATCCTGCGCGGAGACGCCAAGCGCCGTTGCTAACAGTAATCCAACCATTAATAAACCCAGGTATTTGTTTGCCATACTTTCTTTCCTCCTTAGTATTTCATTAAGATTCTTTCCTACACAGGCCGCATTCCCGCCTGACCGGATGACCCCGTCCGAATGGATCGTCCGGGCGGACAGTCGGGCAGGTTCCCTTTTTGTTTCTTCCAATCTTTATCACCTCCTTTCTGGTTGCAATTATAAAATAAGGAGGTTAAGGAAATATAAAAGTGCGGTTAAGTTTATGTTAAGGAAAGCAGGCTTCTATCGAACGTGATTAGGAGAAGAGCATTACGAGCTTGGTGGTTAAGTAAGCGATTAAGGCACAGACAGGGAAAGTGAGTATCCAGGCCATAACCATCTGCCCGGAAACGCCCCAGCGAACGGCGCTCAAGCGCTTGGTCGCGCCGACGCCCATTATCGCCGTGTTAATCGTATGGGTCGTGGAAAGCGGTATGCCTAAGCGGGAAGCGACTTCGATAGTAATCGCGGCGCCTGTCTCGGCCGAAAAGCCGTGCACCGGTTCGAGCTTGGTCATCTTGAATCCCATTGTCTTCATTATCTTCCATCCGCCGAAAGCCGTGCCCAGCGCCATCATCAGGGCGCATATCAGGATAATCCAGAAAGGAACGCTGAAAGATTTGGAAAGGAAGGTTTCCATCGGGATAACCCCGCTTAAAGCCAGCGCAAGCGCGAATACGCCGATGAATTTCTGCCCATCGTTTGTCCCATGGCTGAAGGCCATGAAGGCGGAGGAAAGTATCTGTGCCTTGCCGAATATCTTGATACCTTTGGAGCGCTCGATGCGCGCGAACAGGCGGTAGATTAAAAACATGATAATAAATCCCACTCCGAATCCGAGGAAAGTGGAAAAGACCAGCCCCAGCAAAACCTTTTTCCAGCCCGCCCAGACCAGGACCGAAACTCCCGCTTTGGCAAGCCCGGCGCCGGTCAGTCCGGCTATCAGGGCGTGTGATTCGCTGGTCGGCAGTCCGAAAAACCAGGCGCCCGTGGAAAAGACTATTATGCCCAGCATCGCCGCGCCGATGGTGGTGAGGTCAATGATTGAAGGATCGACGATTCCCTTGCCGATGGTCGCCGCCACGGCCGTGCCGGCCAAAAGGACGCCCAACAGGTTAAACACCACGGTCATCGCCATCGCCTGCATGGGAGAAAGCACGCGGGTGGAAACGACCGTTGCCATGGCGTTAGGCGCGTCCGTCCAGCCGTTGACAAGCTCTCCCCAAAGCACCAGTAGTAAAACCACAATCAAACCAAATGAAATGCCGTCCATAATTATCTTAATCCTTTCTCATCCGTCTTTTTCATTAATCTCTTTGTTTCTTTCATTGCCATTAGTATAAAAAATGCGTGTTAAGGAATTGTTAAGATTAGGTTAAATATTAGTAAAGCTTCTCTATTAGTAATAGGCATTATTCTTTGTAACAAACAATTCCTCTTGATTCTGGATTGTGAAAATAGATTCCCACGCCTTTACAGGCGTGGTTCTTACGGTTTCAAGCTTCGCTTGTCCAGCAACTTTGTTGCTGGAAACGGCTTTCACCCCCGCCTTCACAGGCGGGGAACTCCCGCTTTATTAGAAGGTCTGGTTTGTGATTATATGAAATACGAAAGATACGGGATAAAAAGCCTGTCTGCCCGGAAAAGGGAAAAGAAACCGGCTCCCGGACAGCTTGACGAACTGATAAGTTTAAGCGGATAGTCCTTCATTCACAGCAAAGGCAAATCCAAGCAATGGGAAGCCCGCTGGAGCTTTAAAAAGATGTCCGAATGGGTAAAACAAAACTTACGGATAGAATTATCTTCCGAACATATCAGGCGATTGGTGATGAAGAGGCTGAAAGCGAACTAATACCTTGACGGGTCGTTTTCGTCAAAGTTCATCAGATACCGGTCTATAAACCGATGGATATCCGACATATCCTGCCACAATGCCCTTAAGTGGCGCTTTTCATGATCGTATTTATTCGTCCAGGAAGGGTTCCAGTTAGTATCGTATCCGATGCAACCAACGGCATTTAGTGTAAACATCAGGCAGATGATACCGAATATTATTTTAATTTTCATAAACCGCCTCCTTTTATTGAACGATTGACTACCTATAATCTATATTTTAATTATGAATTGTCAAGAAATTTAACAACCGGATTTAGCTGATTTATCAGATTAATTAATCAGTTTAATCCTGTTGTTTATATGCCCCTATACTATTGATACTCATATAACTAATGTCCGCTTCTCTGGGTCATTCCTGCCCCGCTCCTCCCGTCCCGCAAAAAGGGACGGGATTCGGGGACACCCCTCTGGCGAGGACGCCCGATTATGCTGACGTAGGGGCAACCGATAATAGGGACCTTCGGCAGAATGGGGCGAAAGCCCGCCTGACCGGACGGGCAGGCAGGAATCCAGGCTACTTGTAATCTTCTGGATTCGCGTTTACACGGGAATGACGGTGCCCGGGTTTTTGAACATCCTTTTATGATTTGCTATACTAAGAAAAATAAGCCTTAATGGCTTTGGCAATCTTTTCCATCCCGCCTTCGGGATAAGGGCGGGGAATCCATTCAAAGCGCAATCCGTCCCCCTTTTTGCGTGGGATGACGTGAATATGGAGATGCGGGATTACCTGCCCGGCGCACCGGTTATTATTAATAAGCAGATTATAGCCTTCCGCCCCGGTTCCTTTGGCCACCGCGCCGATGACTTTATGAGCGGTTTTCATGAATTCCGCCATGGCTTCAGGCGGAGCATCGAGAAACTCCGGGTAGTGTCCTTTGGAAATAACGAGCGTGTGCCCCGCGGCAACCGGATTGATATCAAGAATAGCCAAGGCGTTTTCGTCTTCGTATAATTTTGAGGAGGGGATCTCGCCCTTTATGATTTTACAGAAGACGCAGTCCATATTTATTTATGAATATCCCCTTTCTCCCGCAGAAGCGGAATCAGGGGACGCTTGAATCTATTTACTTTAGTAGAAGCGCTATTTGCTGGTAGAGGCTACCTTTTTCTTTTCCTTCTTGCCTTTTTCCTTTTCGGCTTCCGGTCTGACAACGAGCTCTAAGATGGCGCGTTCGCCGTCATCGCCTAACCTGCGCGAAGCCCATTTGCCGGCTTTCTTCTCGCCTGACCAGCGGCTTCCGCCCAGGCGCATTATCCGGGTATAGCCGCCGTTCCGGTCTTTAAAGCGCGGTCCTATCTCCGCGAAGAGCTTCTTGACCATGGCTTTATCCTGAATATACGAAAGAACATAACGGTAATTGGACAGGGTCATAGTTTTTCCGCGGGTAATCAACTTTTCCGCCAGGTGGCGGAATTCCTTTGCCCGGTCAATCGTGGTAACGATTCTTTCGTGTTTAAACAAACTGCTGACAATATGGCGCGCCATCATATGGCGGTGGCTGGTCGTCACCCCCAGCTTCCTGCCTTTTTCTCCGTGCCTCATTTCCTATTTACCTTTCTCGTTAAAAATAGTATTCAAATCCATGCCGAGCGATAAGCCCAGTTCGGCCAGTTTCTTTTTGACTTCCTTAAGGGAAGTCTTCCCGAAGTTGCGGGTTTTCAAGAGTTCGATTTCCTGCTTGGTGACCAGGTCGCCGATGGTTTGGATTTTACCGTAGGTAAGGCATTTGGAAGACCGGACGGATAAATCGAGCTCGCTTACGGGCATGGCAAGCTTTTTCTTCAGTTCACCGCGGTATTCTTCCTTCTTGCGTTCTTCTTCTTCCTTTTTCTCGTCTATCTGCAATTCGCGCCCGATTTCCCAATACTGGACGAGCGGGTTTATATGTTTCCTGTATATTTTGGATGCCTGGACCAATGCCATTTCCGGCGTAATCGTGCCGTTCGACCAGATTTCCAAAGTCAGGCGGTCGTAATCGGTCACCTGTCCAACGCGGGTATTTTCCACCTTATAATTAACCTTGCTGATAGGGGAAAACACGGTATCAACCGGAACAAAGCCTATTTCCTGTTCGCCTAATTCATTTTCTTCCGCGGTGACATAGCCCCTGCCCCTGCGTATATTAAGCTCCGCCGTAAAATCACGTTCTTCAACCAGCGTGGCGATGTGGAGATCCGGGTTCATTATTTCCACCATGGAATCCGCTTTGATATCCGCCGCGGTCACCGCGCCTTTGCGGCTTTTCACTTCTATCACGAGTTTTCTGGGCTCATCGGAGTTAAGCTTGATAACAAGCCTTTTGATGTTAAGGACGATATCGGTAACATCCTCCAAGACGCCTTCAATGGTGGTGAATTCATGGGGAACGTCCTTGATTCTTATCCCGGTAACGGAGGCGCCTTCTATCGAAGAAAGAAGAATACGCCGTAAACCGTTTCCGATGGTCACGCCGAATCCGCGTTCAAACGGTTCGATAACAAACCGGCCGTAAGTGGCGGAAAGGGTTTTTTCATCGCAGATTACCCGATTGGGCAATTCAAATTCACGCCAGCGAGCTCTAATCATTTTTTTATTCTCCTATCTTGAACAAAATTCTACAACCATCTGTTCGTTAACAGGCGCCAGGATATCCGTACGTTTGGGCAATTGCGTTACCTGCAATTGCACCGGCTCTTCGGATAACTTCAACCAGGATGGAATTTGCTCTTTATTAATCGTATCCATAAACGATTTGACTATTTTCATGCTCTTTTCCTTCGGTTTCGGCGTGATGATATCACCGGCATTTACGCTCATGGAAGGAACCGAAGCGCGTCGCCCGTTTATACGGATATGCCCATGGAATATCAACTGCCTGGCTGCAGAACGTGACGGAGCCATTTTCCCTAAGAAAATCGTATTATCCAGCCTTCGTTCCAAAATAACCAAAAGGTTCTCTCCGGTATTGCCGGTCTGCCTGGAGGCTTCCGTAAAATAATGCTTGAATTGCTTTTCCGCAACCCCGTAAAGGCGTTTCACTTTCTGTTTTTCCCTAAGGTGTTTTCCATAATCGGTAAAACGCGGCCTTTTCGCGCCATGCTGGCCGGGTATTTGCGGATTTTTTTCCATCGCGCATTTTGCGGTATCACACCGATTGCCTTTCAAGAATAATTTAATGCCTTCGCGACGGCATATCCTGCAGTTTGCGCCACTTATTTTTGCCATTTCTAATACTCCTTGCGCCCCCGCCTACGGCGGGGGGAGCTCCCTATCGTCCCGCAGAGCGTAGCGGAGCGGGGGAATTAAATAGTTTAGATTATACCCTTCTCTTCTTGCGCGGGCGGCACCCGTTGTGCGGAAGAGGAGTCACATCTTCTATAGATTTAATGGTCAGTCCTGATGCCTGGAGTGTCCTGATTGCCGAATCACGCCCCGCGCCCGGACCCTTTACCTTGACGTCAATTTCCTTGATGCCGAATTTCTTGGCTTTATCTGCGACGCTGGCCGCGGCTTTCTGGGCGGCAAAAGGCGTGCTTTTCCTGGAGCCTTTATAGCCGATTGTCCCGGCAGAAGCCGAACAAAGCGTTGCACCGGTAATATCGGTAATCGTGATAATCGTATTATTGAAAGTGGATTTAACGTGAGCCACGCCGTGGGCGACTTCCCGCTTAATTTTCTTCTTGGCCGGCTTTTTTTCCGGCACCCCGGTACCGCCCTTTTTCTTTTCTTCGGCGCTTCCGTCGATTACTTTCGCTTTTTGTGTTCTCATATTATTATTTTCTCCGTCAATTGATTATTTATGTTTTAGCAAGAGACATCTTCTTGCCTGCTACCGTCTTACGAGGTCCCTTCCTGGTTCGGGCATTGGTCCGGGTGCGCTGCCCGCGGACGGGTAATCCCTTACGGTGCCTGAAACCGCGGTAACTGCCGATATCTTTCAAACGCTGGATATTCTGGCCGATCTGTCGCCGCAAAGCGCCTTCAACCACAAAATGCTTATCAATGATATTATTAATGCGTCCGAGCTGGTCTTCGTTAAGGTTTTTCACCCTGATATTTTCATCGATATTAGCTTCCTTAAGGACTTTTTGCGAAAGGGTCTTGCCGATGCCGTAAATATACATTAAGCTGATTACCACTCTTTTATTTGCAGGAATTTCCACCCCAGCGATACGTGCCATATAAGATAGCTCCTTTTCTTTTTATCCTTGTCTTTGTTTATGACGCGGATTCGAACAGATAACTCTGATTTTGCCTTTGCGCCGGATAATCTGGCAATTTTCACAAATACGCTTTACTGACGGTCTTACTTTCATGATTTTTATCCTCTGTAAACTATTCTGGCTTTATTCAAATCATAAGGGGATATTTCCAAAGTCACCCTATCCCCCGGAATAATCTTTATAAAATTCATTCTTAACCTGCCGGCCACATGGGCTAAAACCGTGTGGCCACCTTTTATTTCCACTTTAAACATTGCATTTGGCAAAGATTCTTTTACGATTCCCTCTGTCTTAATAAAATCTTCTTTTACCATAGTCCTATTCTTTGGTCAGGATATCGTACCCCGAAGCCGTCACGGCAATCGAATGCTCGAAATGAGCGCAGAGTTTGCGGTCACGCGTCACGACGGTCCATTTATTCTTAAGGGTTTCCACTTCCCAAGAACCCTCGTTCACCATCGGTTCAATCGCAATGACAACGCCCGGCTTCAGGATTACATCTGCCTGCTCTTCGGGAGAAATCCGGTAATTGGGCACCTGAGGGTCTTCATGAAGCTCCGTACCGATTCCATGCCCGACATACTGACGCACTACCGAATACCCCTGGGATTCAACGAAATTCTGGATAGTTGCCGATATCTCAAAAAGATGCCTGCCCGGCACTATTTTATCAATCGCCATATCCAGGGCTTTTTTGGTTACCTCAATCAAACGCTTTGCCTTTTCCGAAATCTCCCCGGCCCCCATGGTAAATGCCGCGTCGGCATAATAATTCTTATAACGCACTCCCACGTCAACGCTGATGATATCGCCGGATTTTATCCTGCGGGAATCCGGTATCCCATGAACCAGTTCTTCGTTTATCGAAACACAGATATTCGCGGGGTAGCCGCGATATCCTTTAAAAGCCATTTCACCTCCGTGCTTTATCACATAATCCATCATTTTTACGTCCAGCTCGATAGTGGAAAGCTCTGGCTTAATCATTTCCCGCGCTAATTTCATTGCACCGGCAACTATCAAGCCGGCCTGCCGCATTAATTCGATTTCGCGGGCTGATTTATACTTAATCATTTGCCTTTTATCAAAGCCATCAGGCGTTCCGTAATCTTATCTATGTCTTCATCGGCTTTAATATTTATGACCGCTTTCTTGTAATATTCCAGAAGCGGGTAAGTATCCTTACGGTAAACTTCCAGCCGGTGTTTGATGGTTTCGGCTTTATCGTCATTCCTCTGATATAATTCTCCGCCGCATTTATCGCAGATATTTTCCTTGGCAGGGGCGTTATACTTAATATGGAAATTAACGCCGCATTTACGGCAGGTGCGCCTGCCGGAAAGCCTTTCGATGACAATGCTATCGGTGACATCCATGCTGATTACCTTATCAATTTTAAGATTGGATTCCTTCAGGATACCGTCAAGGGATTCGGCCTGCTTTACGGTCCTGGGGAATCCGTCCAGGATGAATCCTTTTTTGCAATCCGGTTCTTTTATACGCTGGGCGATTATTTCGATGATGATGGAATCCGGCACCAGACCGCCCGCTTCCATGTATTCTTTCGCTTTTTTGCCTACTGGAGTCCCCTTTTTTATGGATTCCCTCAGGATATCTCCGGTTGAAATATGGGCAATGCCGAGAGCATCTTTAAGCTTTGTCGCCTGTGTTCCCTTGCCTGAACCGGGAGCTCCAAGTAAAACAACTATCATAGTTATCTACGTCCTCTCACTCTTCCTTTGGCTAAAAAGCCGTCATATTCCCTGACCAAAAGCTGCGATTCTATCTTTTGCATCAGGTCCAGTCCAACACCGACCACAATCAATATGCCCGTCCCGCCCAAAAAGCCCGTCACGTAGGTATCCACGTTAAGAAGCACCGAAATGATATTAGGCAAAACCGCTATCAGCGCCAAAAATGTCGCGCCGGTCAGCGTTATTCTGTTCATTATTTTTTCCATATAATCGGCTGTTTCACGCCCCGGCCTTATGCCCGGTATAAAACTGCCCCATTCTTTGAGGTGTTCTGACATTTCAACCGGCCTGAAATAAAGTGCCGTCCAGAAATAAGTGAAAAAGAATATGAGTATTATATATAAAGACGTGTACCAGAATCCGGATTCGCTCCGGCTGAAAATACTCTGTAACATCTCGCTTTTGGTCACTTGTGCTATCAACTGCGGAACGGCCATCAAAGTAACTGCGAAAATAACCGGCATGACTCCGGCCTGATTCACCCTTAAAGGCAGGTAATGCCTCTGGCCACCGTAGACCTTTTGTCCACGGATGTGCTTGGCGTATTGGACGGGAATCCTCCGCTGCGCCTGGGTCGTATAAACAATCGCCACAATCACCAGGACATATAACGCCAAAAGAATCAAAGGCCTGTCTATAGTAACATTGCCTTTCTGGACCGCGTCTATCATCTGGACAACTGCATTCGGCATACGGTCAATAATTCCGGCCATGATAATCAATGAAGCACCGTTTCCAATGCCGTATTCCGTAATCTGCTCGCCCAGCCACATCAGGAACATCGCCCCGGCTGTTAAAGAGCATATAGTCGGTAGGATAAATGTCCAGAAACCGGGATTGAGAACAACCGGACCAACCCGTGCAGACACTTGAGGTGATTGCAAAACGGCAATCGTTGTGGTGGACCATAAAATACAGATAGGCAATGCGGCTAACCTTGTATACTGGCTGATTTTCCTGTAACCACTGGGACCTTCCTTGCTCAGGGCTTCCAGGCTTGGGATAACCTTAATGAGAAGCGAAAACATGATGGAAGCGGTGATATACGGCATAATTCCCAGCGTAAAGATGGAAAACTGGGAAAGCGCGCCTCCGGAAAAGATGGCGATAAAAGATACCGCCTTGTAGTTTTCTTCCAGTACTTTAAGCCATTCCTTGAGGGCTTCCACATTAACCCCGGGGATCGGTATGGCAAAACCAAGCCGGAAAACCGCCAGGAGCGCGAAGGTAAAAAGAATCCGGCGCCGGAGCTCCGGAATCATAAAAATGTTTACAATGATTTCTTTAATTCGGGACATATTTCACCGGCACTATTTAATTGGCTGCTTTTATCAGCTGGCAAGAACTGTTTGTCTTTTTGGCCTTCTCTGCAACCCCCTGGCTAAAAGCATGCGCGTGAATAATAAGTTTCTTAGTCAAGTCTCCCTTGCCAAGAATCTTTATTTTATCGTAACTGCCTTTGACAAGTCCTGTTTTAGAAAGCAATTCCGGGGTTACTTCGGTTCCCGCGTCAAACCGGTTTAAATCCTTGAGGTTGACAATGGCGACAGTTCCCTGGAAACGGGCGTTGGTGAATCCTCTTTTCGGCAGCCTGCGGATTAAAGGCATCTGTCCGCCTTCAAAATACGGGCGGCGCTGGTGGCCGGAACGGGCCAACTGCCCCTTATGACCTTTGCCTGAAGTGCCGCCATGGCCGGAACGGTCGCCTCTTCCGACGCGTTTCTTATGTTTACGTGTTATTTTTACGTTGTGTTTTAATTGAGTAATATTCATACGGCATTAACACCCCTTAATTCTTCTATTGCTTTCTTTGTCTTTAATTTCTGCAATGCGACTACGGTGGCCCTGACCACATTCATCGGATTGGTGCTTCCCATAACTTTGGCAAGGACGTTTTCCACGCCAGCCAGCTCCAGAATGGCGCGCATGGCCGAACCTGCGATAATCCCGGTTCCTTTACAGGCCGGACGGACAATCACCCTTGAAGCACCGTATTTGCCTTCCACACGGTGTGGAATAGTCGTATCTTTAATCGGGATATCAACCAGGTTTCTTTTGGCCGCCTTGATGGCTTTTTCCACGGCGAAAGGCACTTCTTTGGCTTTTCCGTGCCCGTAGCCAACACGTCCTTTTTTATTGCCCACGGTAACAAGTGCGCTAAAGTTAAACCGCTTACCTCCCTTGACAACCTTACAACAACGCTTTACCTTAAGGACAATTTCTTCGTATTCCGGGGCCTCCCTGGGTTCATCCCTCCTGTTTCTTCTCGGTGGTCTTTCCAAGATTTACCTCCTTAATAGGAAATTCAAATCACTAAAACTTTAATCCGCCTTCTCGCGCGGAATCTGCCAATGCTTTAATGCGCCCGTGGTAAGGAAATCCGCCCCGGTCGAAAACCACAGTCTTGATATTCTTTTTAACCGCTTCCTCGGCCACTTTCTTGCCCACGACTTTAGCCGCGGCAACGTTTCCTCCAGACTTAACGCTTTTCTTTATATCCGGGGTGAGCGTGGAAACGGATACCAAAGTATGACCCTTTTCATCATCTATCACCTGCGCGTAAATCTGATTAAGGGTACGGGTAACGCACAAACGCGGCTTAACCGCTGTTCCCTGAACTTTATGGCGCAGGCGGTAATGGCGAATCGTCCTTTTACGCAGTATTTCTCTCGTTTTATTCATAGTATTACGAAGCTCCGGACACAAAGGTCTTTCCGGCCTTTTTCTTTATTATTTCGTCGGCATATTTTATGCCTTTAAGATTATACACTTCACAGGGTTTAATCCCCCTCACAGAAGCGGAAAACTGCCCGAGCAATTCCTTATTCACACCCTGTATTATAAGCATGTTCGGGTTAGGCACAGTGACAGTAAGCCCGGCGGGAATATTTACTTTTACCGGATGGCTAAAACCTATGCTGATAGTCAATTCCTGCCCTTGGACTTTTGCGTTATAACCAACACCGTGTATTTCAATCTTTTTCTCGTAGCCTTGCGAAACTCCGTGAATCGCGTTATTGATAAGGCTCCGCGCCGTTCCGTAAACGGCTTTATCCGAAGCCAGTTTTATATTGCAGGTCAGCTTTACTTTCTTTGCCGCGGCATCAACCTCCACCTTAACATTCGGGGATATTTTCTGCTCTATCTTGCCTTTAGGTCCGGCAATAAGCAAGGTATTATCCTTACGGGTCACATTCACCCCATCCGGCAACTGAATCGGTTTACTGCCTATTCGGGACATTTAGAAAACTCCTTTTAATAAACGTTACAAATTATCTCGCCGCCCAAATTAAGCTTACGGCATTCTTTATCGCTCATTACCCCTTTGGGGGTGGATAATATGGAAACGCCCAATCCGTCCAGGATTTTGCTCATATTCTTGACCCGGCAATAAACGCGCCGGCCGGGTTTGCTTATCCTAACGATTTTATTAATGATGCATTCGCCGTCTTCCCCGTATTTAAGGTAAACGGCAAGCGTATTATTTTTTTTATCCTCGGCTTTAACGGTTTTATAATCTTTAATATACCCTTCTTCCTTAAGGACACGGGCGATTTCCAGCTTAATGCTCGAAACGGGCATATTAACTTTTTCGGTTCCTCTCATCCGGGCGTTCCGGATCATCGTTAACATATCAGCCACCGGGTCTGTGCTCATACTAACTCCTTTTATAAGTTAAGTTCGCTCTACCAGCTTGCTTTCCTGACACCGGGCAACTTGCCTTCCGAGGCAAGCTTTCTGAAGCAAAGCCGGCACATGCAAAACCGGCGGTAATAAGCCCTGCGCCGGCCGCAAAGGAGGCAACGGTTATATTTCATAACCTTGTATTTAGGTTCGCTTTGCTGCTTTATCCTTAATGCTTTTGTCGCCAAGTTTATCCCCTTTTCCGCCTGAGGCGGGCCCGCCTTTGGCGGGCAATCTTCTACTTAACTCCTGAAGGGCATCCCCAATGATTTTAACAATTCATGGGAGGCCTTTTTCGAACCGTTAGAAATCACCATGGTAATATCCATCCCCTGAACAAACTGGACCTGATCAATGCTTATCTCCGGGAAAACCGACTGTTCGGCGATGCCCATATTAAAATTGCCCTGATTATCAAATGACTTCGGGTCCAATCCCCTGAAATCGCGCAAGCGTGGGATGACAATACTGATTAATTTATCTAGGAATTCATACATTGTCCTGCCCCTTAAGGTGACCTTGCAACCGATTTTCTCACCTTTTCTCAGTTTAAATCCGGAAATGCTCTGACGGGCATAGGTTACCACCGGCTTTTGCCCGGTTATCGCGGCGATATCTTTTACCGTTGCCTCGATTCTGTCCTTGTTTTCGATCGCCTTGCCCACGCCGGCATTCACCACGATTTTATCCAGGCGCGGCACCGCCATTACATTCTTAAGGCTTAATTTCTCCTTTAACACCGGGATGCATTCTTTCTTATATTTTTCTAACAGTCTTGACATATTTATTATGCGGTAATCGCTTGTTTACACTTTTTACAGCTTCTGTTTTTTACGCCGTCGGGCTGCTTCACAAAACCGACCCGGGTCGGTTTATTGCAATTCGGGCAAATCAGCTTTACATTAGATATATTAATAGGAGATTCTTTCTGGATACGGGCACCGTGCGGATAGTTAGAGCTGCGTTTCATATGTTTCCAAACCATATTAACGCCCTGCACCAGGATTTTCTCGCCTCCCGTCATGACCCGTATTACCTTGCCATCACGGTTCTTGTCGTCGCCGCTGATTACTTTTACGATATCGCCTTTTTTTATGTTCATATTAAACCACCTCCGGAGCCAGTGAAATTATCTTCATGAAGTTAGAACGTAATTCTCTCGGGACCGCCCCGAAAATACGCGTTCCGCGCGGGTTGTTTTCGGCATCCAGAAGGACTATTGCATTCCTGTCAAACCGGACGTAAGATCCGTCTTTACGCCTGATGGGCGCCTTAGTACGGACTATCACGCCGCGGACAATGTCACCTTTTTTTAAAGCACCGCCGGTAATAATCTTCTTCACATTGCCGATAACGATGTCGCCGACTGCGGCATAGCGGTGTTTGCTTCCGCCCAGCACCTGTATGCAGCCGACTATCTTGGCGCCTGTATTATCGGCCACGACCAGCTTGGTTTTCATCATTATCATAAATTAATCCTGTTTTAGCTCAGCTTTCTTTACTATGCTTACCAGTCTCCACCTTTTGGTCTTGCTTAAGGGACGGGTCTCCATTATTTCCACCTCATCGCCTATATTAGCTTGTTCTTTTTCGTCATGGGCTTTATAGACGGTGGATTTTCTTATAAACTTTCCGTATTTCGGATGGCGTAACAGCTTTTCCGCTTTGACAGCAATGGTTTTATCCATTTTATCGCTGATTACCACCCCGGTTCTCGTCCGCCTGAGACCTCGTTCCATTTGTAATTCTCCTATTAGTGAAAAACGATATAGTATACAAAATAAAAACAGATTGTCCACTTTTTTATGCATTTTTATTTAAATAATTATTGGGGCGGAAAACAGGGGCTAAAACCCTCTAAAGCGCAATCTTAGGAGAAAATTACTTGACACTACCCACAAAACATATAAAATCCATGTTAATACAGATAAAATCATTAAAGGAGGCCTTTATGAAGAAAATATTGTGGCTTTTATTAGCGGCATTATGCCTGGCATTTAATACGGCGTCGGCTCAGGAGGAAAGCGACATCATAGGCTCCGGTGACCCGGACAGCAAGGGCAACAAAACATGGACTTCCGGGGAATGGGGTTTCGAAATAACCCTGCCGGCCGAATGGAAAACGATTAAGTACCCCGCCGGGAAAAGCGCTCTCGCCCTGGATTTCGAAAACGAGGACAAATCTGTCACGGGATATATCGCCGTGGAAAAATATGACGGAAGATGCGATGATTACATTAATTCTATCATATCCCCGCTGATTGAGCAGTATAAAATCAAAATACTTGAAAAACCGGAAGGCGAAAAAGATTCCACTATCGTTTACACCTCAGTTGTCGGCGAAGACAAAAGTAAGCATTACTGGCGTGTCATCGACGAGCAAGGGGAAAAAATACGCGTGGGATTCACCTGTAAAAGAAGCGAATATGACGATTACGCGGAAACTTTTGAAACTTGTGCCGCTACTTTAAAAAGCGTCCAGAAAAAAGAAACTGACGAGCCTTCATCAGCCGGAGATAAAACATGGTCAAGCGATAAATGGGGCTTCGAGCTTACCATCCCGGAAGACTGGAATATGGAAATTCGTGAATCCGCTCTGGGCACCCTGGTTGCTACTTTTTCCGGCGCCAAAGGAAAAATTGAGGGGCTCATCACTATTGCCGAATGGAAAGACGGCTGCGATGCTTATCTTAATAATATTATTGAAACCCTGAAAGACCCCAACAATAATTATGAAATTGAAGTGATAAAAAAGCCGCTGGGCAAAACCGACGCAACTATCATCTATACGATCTCCGATTCGGAAAGCAAGCGCCAATACTACCAGCGGGCTATTGATATCGGCGGATTTATCCTGCGTGTTGATTTCGATAGCGAAAAGGCTTCCTTTAGCAAATACCGCGATACATTCGAAAGATGCGCCGCCACCTTGAAAAGTATCCCCGAAAAGCAAATAAACACGCCCATTGAAACTGAAGATAAAACCTGGTCCAGCGAAAAATGGGGGTTCAGACTAACCCTACCGGCTGACTGGAACATGGAAATTTATGACCGGGCCAAGGATGAAGTAACGGTGGCGTTTGCTTCCGATAGCAAAGAAATCAGAGGCTGCGCAATTAATGTCGAAAGGGGCGAAGCCACCTGCGTCGAATATCTTAATGCCAGCCTGGACAATCTTAAGAAAAAGCTGGAAGTCAAAATCCTGAAAAAGCCTTCCGGAAATGACGACGAGGCGACGGCAATATACACCGCCGTAGTACAAGACACCACTTTCCAGTATTATGCGCGCGTAATTAGGGCGGATGATACCATCTTAACTGTTTGCTTCCTTACGGAAAAAAAATATTACGCTGAAACCAGCGATATGTTCGAGAAATATGCCGCCACACTTAAACCCCTGTCCGATACACCCAAACAAAAGCCTAAGGATAAAACCTGGTCCAGCAAAAAATGGGGGTTTGAACTCTCTCTGCCGGGCGACTGGAAAATAGTTATATTGGATAATATAGACGGGACCATCGTAACCAGGTTTGAAAATGAAACAAACGGAATTTACGGAATTGTCACCACCAGCGATTTTGAAGGCGGCGCTGATGACTACCTAAAAGATATCATGGAAGGGCTCAAGGAGAGCGAAGATACGGAAATCGTAGTTAAACCAAAAGGCAAGCAAAGTGCCACCTTGGTTTACATATGCGATGTAAGCGGCACAGACTACGAATATTACGCCCATGCTATAGACGTTGACGGCAATAAAAAACTCCGGGTTGTCTTTTATTGCGTGGAAAAAATATACGATAAATACAGCGAACTATTCGAAAAATACTCCAGCACCCTTAAACCACTGGCCGACACACCCAAACAAAAACCTAAGGATAAAACCTGGTCCAGCGAGAAATGGGGATTTGAAATTAATCTACCGGCTGAATGGAAAATGGATATTCTGGATAAAGCCGACGGCTCTCTCATCGCGGAGTTTTCCAATGATGCCGCCGGCATTTATGGACTCATTACCAAAAGTGAATTTGAAGGCGGCGCTGATGACTACCTGAAAGGCGTTCTGGATGGTCTTAAGAACGATGGCGAAGTTGAAGTCGTGGTAAAACCGAAAGGCAAAAGAAGAGCTACTCTAGTTTATATATGCGATATAAACGGCACAGACTACGAATATTACGCCCATGCAATAGATGCTGATGGAACTAAGTTCCGAATTGTCTTTTATTGCCCAAAAACGATCTACGATAACTACAGCGATACTTTCGAAAAATACGCCGATACGTTCAACACCCTTGATGAATAAAAACACGGTGGCTTGGCGAATAAAAATCGGTTATTATGGCGTGGGGCATTATCAGGAAGTCAGCTTTTGCTCAATGATAGCGCCCAGATAATCAAACCCGAACATCTTATTGCAGAAATCGGATACACCCAGCTTGGTCAGTTTATCTTTTGTTTCTGCACTTAGATAGCCGCTTACGACTATAACAGGCAAATTAGGTTTAAATTCCTTCGCCGTTTTGATCATCTCCTCATATTCTGTATCGGGTATTTCGGTTTCTATTATTAGAATGCTTGCCGGATTGGTTTTCAGGTGATCCAGAATATCTTTAGCACTCGCAAAACTGATTGCTTCCCGGTTCTTTTGGCTCAGGTATCCGACCAGGTTTTTTCCGAATTCCGGCCGACTGGATATTACCAACACCCGCGGTTTTAAGACGTTAAACAAACTCATGGCGGCTTGTCTGTCTTTCGCAATGGTAAAATACTGGGTTATCCCAAGCTTGGCAAACATCTTCATTACTTCGGGCATGGGATTAATCAATATAATATTGCCGTTCTTTTCCCTGATTAACCGAAGCTTGCTCAAGAAAACCCCTACCCCAGCGCTGCTTATCCGGTCTATCCGGGATAAATCCACGATGAATTTATAAATATGCTGGTTTATCAGCGGGTCAAAAACCCTTTCAAGCTGCATATAAGAAAAATTATCCAGAACCCCGGAAAGCAGAATGGTGGTAACGCCTTCCTGTTCCTGGCGGATATTGACTTCTAATAACTCAGGAGACGGTTTGTTTAATTCTTCCATGGACCAAAGCCTTTATAGGCATACTACCCGATTTTTATGACATTGTCAATATTTTATTTGGTCCTAAACAAATATTTTAGTTTTCAATTGTATAAAATAAAAGCACCGTCCCTTATGAGAACCAAATTAATCCCTGGTTTTATGCTTCTATACGACGGCCTAATCAGGGTGCGATTACGAAGCGGTTATTATACTCAATGCTTTGTCGTTATTTTTGGTAGATAAAACCAGAACCGCCATATCACTCCAGGCCGTGGCGTAGCAATAATTAATCTCAATTCCCACATCGCCTATCTTCTTGGCTATCGGCGCCAGTGTTCCGGGTTTGTTACCGATATTTACCAGCAGCACATCTGTTTCGGTCACTCCGTATCCTAACTTTTTTAAGGCATCGCCGGCTTTGGCGTTATTCGAAGTGAGCATACGAAAATAGCCCTTGTCTTTTTCTCCCCAGGCAGATAAAGTAATAAAATTTGCCCCGGCGGCGGATACGGCTCCGGTTACTTTTCCTAAAGCGCCCACCTCGTTAGGCGTGGTTACCAAGAGTTCCTTTCCTTTTGTTACGTGCGGCATTGTTTGTCCCCTCCTATAATATTAGAACGTTGATTTTATCAATAATCGGCTATACTGATTTTACTCTTGTGCGCTAAAATAGTCAATGTTTTAATGGGGTGCCGGGACTCAGGTTTAGGCTAAGGAGAAGGTGAATGGACTACCTGCGATTAATGCGGCTGCGGACTAAAATATCATTACCGATAAGCCTGACTTCCGGGTCTGCCAGCGTGAAAGCGTTTTTCAGGATATCTAATCCTTCCCCTGCAACCGGCGTCTTGGCGTCCCGCCCTCCGATAATCTTGGGTGCGATAAAAACCATCACCTCATCAACCAAATCCGCCTCAAAAGCGCTTGCCAGAACCTCACCTCCGCCTTCTATCAACACTTTGTTTATCCCAAGCTCGGTCAGCTTGCGCGCCAGTTTCAGGAAATTGATCTTACCGCTCACTTCTTCTATCTCAAAAATCTTAACGCCCAACTCAAAGAGTTGTTTAACCTTTTCCTGGGGCGCGTTCGGGGAAATGACCACATGGGTTTCCGCCTGTTTCAGGGTCTTGACTATCTCGCTGTCCGGCGGCAGCCGCGCGAAACTGTCCAGGATAATGCGCCGCGGATTGTTCTTGGCGCCTTCCCTTCCCAAAAGCTTCGGGTTATCCTTAAGAATCGTGCCGATTCCCACCATTATCGCGCCCATCTTTTCCCTGAACTCGTGGGAAAACGAGCGGGATTCTTCCGAAGAAATCCATTTGGAATCGCCGCTCCGGGTGGCGGTTTTGCCGTCCACGGTCATCGCCCATTTGGCGATAAAATACGGCAGGCCTTCGGTATGGAGCTTGAAGAACGGCGCATTTAATAGGCGCGCCTTGCGTTCGCCGATGCCTTCCACCACGTCAATGCCGGCATTGCGTAATATCGTCACGCCTTTGCCCGCGGTGACAGGATTCGGGTCGCGCACGGAAAAGACCACCTTGCCTATCTTGGCTTTTATAATGGCATCCACGCATGGAGGCGTCTTGCCGAAATGTGCGCATGGCTCGATATTAATATATAATGTCGCACCTTCAACAGACTCTTTGGTGTTATTGAAAGCGTTGATTTCCGCGTGAGGGCCGCCGAAATGTTCATGCCAGCCTTCGCTTATCACCTTGTCATCCCGGACGATGACCGCACCAACCATCGGGTTGGGCTCAACCATGCCCTCGCCCCTGGCGGCCAGTTCCATCGCCCTGTTAATGTATTTTTGATGCAGTTCTAAATCTTCCGGCATAATTATTCTTTACGAATGAATAAACTCAGCCGCTCCCTTGATTTTAGCGACATCGCCCAGAGCGACTACTATATTGCCTTCTTTCAGAATTGTATCCGCCGGCGGGTTATACACTATCTCGTCGGTATCCGGTCTCATAACCGCCAGTATCAGCAATCCGAATTTATCACGAAAAGGTGTTTCCGCCAGTTTCTTGCCGATTATGGACGCATTCTTCCTGACGATGATTTCCTCAATCCTGAATGTCCGCTCGGTCTGCCTGAGCATTGTATCCAGGAATTTAACCGCATAAGGCCTGACCATTTCAGAAGCCATCCTCAATCCGCCGATTGCCGAAGGCGCCACCACGGAATCCGCCCCCACTTTCTTAAGCTTATTGATGGCTTTATCCTCCACACCCAAAGCTACCACCCGTACTTTGCTGTTATATTGCTTGGTCATAACCGTGACATAAAGATTATCCTTATCCGAAGGCAGCACCGTGACAACCCCCAGGGCCCGTTCTACTCCGGCCGCCAAGAGCGATTCGTCATCCGTGGCATCACCTTTAATGTAAAGAAGATTCGGGATAGCCGCCGCCAGCTTTTCCAGCGCCTCCTGGTCAACATCAATCACCACAAATGGATGGAGTGTCTTTGCCAGTTCCTGGATAACATGCCTCCCGTTCTCCCCTGCCCCGCAGATAATGTAATGGTCTGATAACTTGCTGATGTCTTTATTCATTTTACGTCTCCTTAATGAACCTGTTAATTCTATTTCCAAAATTGACGCTGCCAAGAGCGATGTGATAACGGCAATCGTCACGAGCGAAAGAACGATGAATACGATGGTAAAAACCCTGCCACCCGGGCTGTGGGAAAGGTCTATTATTTCTCCGTATCCGACCGTGCCGGCGGTGATTACCGTCATGTATAAAGAATCCAGAAAGTTTCCGCTAATATACCAATAACCAATCGTCCCGACAGCCAGGACAACCAGTAATAAGCTTATACCGAGAATAATTCTGTTACGTATATTCATTGTTTATTGCCTATTTTGCAGGACGCTAGCATGGCAAATTATGCAATAAAACCGCCTCAAAGTAAAGGAAAAAAGTCTTGTCAGGTCAACTCACCGCGCAGGCTTAAGGCGGTGGATGAGGTTATTTTAATCTTAACCAGTTGTCCCGTTAAATCATCAGTAGAATTGAATATCACGATATGATTCTGCATTGTGCGCCCAGTCTGGGTCATTACATTGGTTTTGCTCCTGCCTTCAGCCAGTATTTCCACCTCTTTTCCGACCAAAAGCCTGTTTTTCTCCTCAGATATCTTGCCCTGTATATCCAAAAGTATCTTGTTCCTTTCCTGTTTTACCTTATAAGGCACATCATCGGCCATTTTATCCGCCGCGGTTCCGGGTCGGGAAGAATACTTAAAGACAAAGCTGTTAAGGAATCCCACTTCCCTGATAAGGCTTGCCGTATCCTCAAAATCCGCTTCGGTCTCTCCCGGAAAACCGACGATAAAATCGCTGGCGATTTCTATTCCTGGCACGATTCCCCTCGCCTTTTCCGCGAGCTTTAGGTAATCGCCCCTTGTATACTTCCGGTTCATCGCCTTAAGTATTTTATCCGAGCCGGATTGCGCCGGCATATGTAGATGCGGGCAGACCTTGGGCAAATCCTTTATCGCCTTAAAAATATCTTCGGTCGTATAAGCCGGGTGCGAAGTGACAAAGCGGATTCGTTTAATTCTAACCATCTCATGGACCGCCTTAAGGAGATGCGAAAGCTTACTACCACGGTCGGCATAGGAGCTGATGCACTGTCCAAGCAGGATAATCTCCTTGGCGCCTTTCTCGGAAAGCATTTTCGCTTCATTGACTATTTCCCCCAACGGGCGGCTGGTCTCTTTTCCACGGACATAAGGCACCACGCAATAACTGCAGAAATTATTGCATCCCTTCATCGCCAGGACGTATGCCGAAAGGCTGCCAAGCGTACGGATTGGGCTTTTGCCGGCTGATTCGCCGTCCCCGGTTTTAATAATCCTGCTCCTGGTTTGGATTATTTCATCTATCGTATCGGAAATAGCCTCTTCCTGATTCGGCCCGCAGACGATATCGAGAAACGGTATTTTATCCAAGGCGTTTGCCTTTTCCTTTTCCGCCATGCAACCGACCAATCCGATAATGAGGCGCGGATTCTTATCCTTAAGCGGCTTAAGCATGCGCAGATTATCATACACCTTGTCTTCCGCGTGCTTCCTGACACTGCAGGTATTGAAAAGAATGACGTCGGCGTCTTTCTCGGTATCGGTTTGCTTATGCCCTTTGGACAGGAATTGCTCCAGCATAAGCTCCGAATCCAGCTTATTCATCTGGCAGCCAAAAGTCCTTATATAGATGTTCATGCATTAAAACAACAGGATTAAACGGATTTTACGGATTATCAGTGTAATCTGTTAAATCCCGTTGTTATTTTCTTTTCGGACGGATGAGTGAAAGAATCGCGTTGCGCCGGTTATGGGAAAGCATTATCATCAGTATTGACAGCGCGATGTAAAATCCCCCGTAAAAGAGCCGCGCCTTTATTTCAAGGGCCTTCAAATCCGCTTCCGGCATATTCGGGAATATCGAAGGGAAAAGCAACGGAATAACCAGCTGGGTGGAAAAGAGTATTAAAAGCGCGAACGCCTCCAGCATGGAAAAACGGAAATTGGAAAGTATGAATATGGCGAAGAGCGATTGGCCCGCGGTCAGGAATATCTCTTCAATCTGCTGTTTATCCAGCTCCATACCCCAGATTGAGCCGCCGGCTAAAGTATAGGCTATCGGCAGAGAGGCAATAAGAAGCGTCCACTGGTTGACCTTGGAAGAAATAAGCGTCCCGAGCGATGCCCCGGCCATGGCGCGTGTGGCGAATATTATCGCCACGATAAACTCGGGCGATTCCGAAGCCAGCGGCGCCAGCCACTGGACCAGGATAAACTCATCCACCCCCCAGGTCTTTCCGCTGGCGATAAGCCCTTCGGCAAACGGTTCGGCGGAAATATAAATCGTGAATCCGGAAATGGCAAAGAACGCCAGCGTCACTATACATCTATACAGCCTTGAGCCCTTGCTGAAAAGCTCGACCGGCCCTTCCAGCTCAGGCTCGACATGGTGCGCCTTGCTTGCCGCGATGATGTAAAATATAAAGATTGCCAGGAGCACGACCGAATCGATTAACTGGATGCTCCCTTTTATCGGGATGAAAAAGGAATAGAAAGTCGCCGCCAGAAGCGCGAAGAGTTCTATCCGGTGTCCCGGCTCAAGATCGATATGCTTTTTCTTAGTGGCAAACCAGTAGGCAAAGAGCACCACCGGCCAGCCCAAGCCTATTAAGAGCCTGTTCGCCCCGGTCATATTGGCGGTGGCGTAATGGATGTATTTCGGGTCGGTTCCGGCTGACCAGGCAAAATATAAATCCACCGCGTATTCAGGGAGCACCGCGATAAGCGCCAGGAACGCCAAGGCCAAGGTTTGTGGTATTTCCATCTGGGCAAGCTCCGCCGCCCAGGAAAGCATAAACGCCGCGCCGAAGATTGCCAAGCCCGGAACCAGCGCCTCCCAACCGGGACCCAAGTGAATCCCGAGCGCCTTTAAAACGGTCTGCTGTCCGATTAATCCCAAGGACACAACCAGCCACAAAATATGCTTAAAGCGTTCCATAAAGCCTAACTTTATATCAATTCGCTTTTATTTAGTCAAGTAATCCAGAACCACCATTTTCACCGCTAAGGCGCAAAGTACGCAGAAAGCATCACGGCTTAAAACCAATTGAAATAACAAAAAGACCTTGCAAATCGTTTTAGCTATTGTATAATATGCGCTTTAAGCCATTCAAATAACAAGTTTATTAAAAGGAGCGTATGGAATGAAAAAGGCTTTTATCTCATGTTTATTCTTACTTCTATTAATTGGTTGCCTGGATATGGATGAACAGGTTGCCTATTTCTTTTATGACAAGCCAAAGGATGAACTGCATTTGCTTCTTTGTTACAAAGGAATTTATAGCGACAATGATATTTCCGACTCGGGAACACAGATGTCCGGCTTCTTCAAACCTGACTGGGAAATCGCCTTTGGCGGCTGGTTAGGGCATGTAACAAAAAAAGGAATCCAGGACAATATAGACGATGAAAATTCACCGGAAGTCGTCAAAAAGTTT
This sequence comes from Planctomycetota bacterium, assembly GCA_016207825.1. Taxonomy (NCBI): domain Bacteria; kingdom Pseudomonadati; phylum Planctomycetota; species Planctomycetota bacterium. Next base: position 141,663 of record JACQZI010000005.1, read on the forward strand.
GCCGCGTTCTTGCTTAAGAATATAACGGTTACCACCGGAAAGTGTTTCCTGGATGAAGATAAACGACTGAGTTGTTACCAAACCATCACCGTAACAAACGCCTCAAAAATCATCGGATTGTTTAACGAAATAACATCTCAAATTATCATAGAACAAACTTATGACGCTAAAAAGCTTTTTAGCGCGTTGGACAAAAAGAGTATTGATTTGTTTACTGCCGCCGCAAAGGAAAAGCATCAGTGGTTACAATTAGAGGGGCAATCCATCAGGTTTTCATTCCCGATTAGCGACGAGACTTTTATGAAAGCAAAAGCCGAACTGCTTGAGAAATTAAAGAGTTGCCCGGCAAAAGATTATAAGACAATCACTGCTCTCTTTGCGCTAAATGATATTTCTTTTACCAGGGACGGCAACTTTATAACTCTTATCCTGGGCAATAAGGACGTCAATAAAGCCATTCCATTATTGCTAAAGCCTAAACAGGGAGATTACAAGGATAACATGGTCGAATTTGCCAGAAAAGAATTCGGGATAAACCAGGAAACCACCGAAGAATCAATCGCTGACCAATTCATATCCGGCCTGGTTGACTCTGAAACGGTAAAGAAAATAGAAGAGTTCATCCGGAAATTAGGGTACGATGATTTTGAGACCAGAGAAAATGCCACTTTAATGTTAATCAAAATGGACAGTTTGGCATTATCATGGATAAGAAAAGCATCAAAAAGCGAAGACCCTGAAGTGCGCCTGAGAGCCAAGAAGATATTAGAAGCAATCGCAATTTCCCCGGAAGAAAAAGAGGAAATAGAAGATAATATTATGACTATCGAATTACCTCCCCCAGAAGAAGATATTGATACGGACCTTCCAAAAGATGTAATAGAAGATGACGACCAACCGGAAGGCGATGATTAACAGAAAATTGATTGCTCTGTCATATCCCTAATGCTCTATCACTATCTTCACTATCTCGCACCTGGAAAAGAGCCGCATCGGCGGTCCCCAAAAACCTGTTCCGGAAGTGGTGTATAGGTGAGAGGAATTTACAGTATAGAATCCACATGGATACTTGAAGTTTAACTGCACCAGGATATCCACCGGAGGAATCTGTCCGGCGTGGGTATGTCCCGAAAGCTGGAGATTCACTCCGTTCTTAATCGCTTCATCGAATATATCCGGCTGGTGTGATAGCAGAATAACGAGCTTGCCTTTGCCTATCACATTCGGTGTCTTAAGCGCGGATGCCAAATCGCAACCGCTTTCTCCGAAACTCTTTCCGGTATTGTCATCCACCCCGACCAGTTGGATGAAATCATTCAGCTTTACATTATTATTCCGTAAGACGGTGATTCCGGACTCCTTGGCGGCATTCATAAAGGTATCAATCCCGGCATAGAAATCGTGGTTGCCTGTAACGGCAAAGACGCCGTATTTCGCGCGTAAACGCCTTAATACGGAGCAGAAATCGGTTCCCCCGCCCGAAGGCGAGGCTCGCCCTAATGGCGGCTTACATATATCTGAGTCTACCAGGTCGCCGGTAATCACGATTAAATCCGGATTCTGGCGGTTGGTCTCCTCCACTATCCCTTCCAGCCACGCCTTCGAGCGCAGTTTATGAAGATGCAAATCCGAAAGTTGGACGATGGTAAACGACGGCACGGATTTAGGTAATCTCAATTCGTCTACCTTTATATGTATAGTCTTCAGTCTTGGGAAACGGGCGACGTTATAGATGGAATAACTGCCGGTAAGAACCAAGAGAATCAGCGCAGAGATGGTCAGCCAATATCTTTGGAGAGGTGAATGCAGGAAAAGCCTGCCGATATCCGCGAGCACCAGAAACGTAAACGCCATGACGACCAACCCGACCCAGATGCTTCCCGCGCCAAGAACCGCTTTGGCAAGAAAGAAATCCGTCCGACGGCTCAAGACTTCTCCTAAGATAAATAACAGGGTAAAGGCAAGCATGGAAATCTGAAGCGCCCGGCGGAAGTTACCCGAAAACGTTAACCCGTTTGCCACGCGGGAGTAGGCGAAATAATTCATCCCGAAGAAGATACTTAAGACGATAAGAAGGAACATAACAAAATATACTCTGGACATATTTAACAGGAATGATTTTAGAAAAAGCAACCAAGCCGGTCAAACAAATAACAACCACGCAGGCAAAACAGTATTTATAAGGAGACCGGGAAGGCAGGAGTGTTTTCCGGAAAATGGCATTGGCTCCCCTATACTGTAACGCCCCATACCCTAATAGTATATCCCTGTCATCCTAATACCATTCCCTATATACCCTAATACCATATCCTATAGTCCCCAATACCATATCCTATAGCCCCTGATAGCATATCCTATAGCCCCTAATGATATACCCTATAGTCTCTAACAACATACCCTATAGTCCCTAATGGCATATCCTATAGTCCCTAATGGCATACGCTATATATCCTAATACTATTCCCTATAGTTCCTAATACCATACGCTATATATGCTAGCCAGTCACTTATAAATTGCGGGTAAAGCAATATTTTGGGGTAGGGGGTATAGGGGGCCAGGGGAATTCTAACGTTAAATTAAGATACTGATTTTTAAATATTGCCGCCTAGGCACTAAGGCACAAAGGACGGCAGAGGGGGCTATTTGTTTTAAGGGTTCGGCATGGCGTCACCTGAACGCAGAAAAGTTATTGGCGAGGCATTTTGGAAAAATCATGTCCCGTAATCCGCTTAAACAGGTTGATAGGAGGCAAGGTGTGCGTCACCGGATAATCTCTTATTCCGTCTCTTCCTCCTGGGACAATTCATATAACGATCCTGACGCAATAAGTTTCCCCTGCTTAACAAGTTCATCCCAGACTTCCTGAGGGAATTGATCCGGAGGTCTGATGGCGACGATACCAGAAACTTTTCCGCCACTAAAGGCACCTCCCCCCAGACTACTTTCATCGTCTAAGCGCATTATTTTCAAACGTTTCCGAAACGCTTTCAGGGCTCTTTTAAGTACGACCTTATCAATGGGATCCGTCATTTTCATCCTCCACGTAATTCCGGGGACACCTACTAATTCCTGATAATCAGTATGCTGTCCCCTACAATAATATAATAGATATGGGCGTCCTCACAGAGGGCTGTCCCCTACAACAATATACCAGATTTGGGCGTCCTCACCGTGAAACGGTGAGGGCTGCCCCCCGAATTCCCATGGATGTGTTTTAAAGTCTCCATGGATATTGCGCTATCATTTGTTTTTTTCTAGTTACAATGGTTTCTTCCGCCCATTTAATAGCATTTTCTATAACATTATTAAGACTATCAGTTGTATATTCAAATTCTTTCATAATCGTACTCGTATTTGAAATTCCCGCAGTCATAAAAGTGCTTTTTTGCCCTTGCTCTCTAAGGATAACTGTAATCCAATCATTATTTTTACAATCATCAAGTTCTCTAAGATGTCCAGACGGAGATGAATCTTCCACTATCACAAATCGGCTAACCGAACCTATCGTAATAGCTTTTTGCCTGATATCTTGATACAAACTATCTGGAATATCTTTAACAAGAATCGGAGTGTATCTTTTGCTTAACGCTGCTGCTATTTCTCTTAACCGTTGTTCTCGTGAATAATCTCCAATAATAAGAATGGTTTCAGCCTTGCGTTGTTTTACAAAATCATCAATGCTTACTTGGTACTTCTTGGTTTGTGAAATATCAGTAAGAGCAATAAGAATTTCGTCCTTAGCGCGTGTTATTGCTAATTCTGTAGTCCAAAAGTCTTTCTTCCTGTTGCCAAAAATCTCGCCTAATGCTATATATCGCTTCCAGTTAAGGGCTTCACAAGTAGTGTTAAATATTCGTATCCTTGCGTTTAAAGATTCTAAACTAAAAGGATATATATTTTTAAACTGCCCAGAATCAAGAATAATGGTCCCACTACCATAAGCAACTATCCCTCGACTTTTTATATTTCTAATTTGCTTTGTAGTTTTAAGAAATAAATCTTCTATTCGTGAGCTTCCTCTAACAATTTGGATATCGTTCTTGCCTGGCACGTACTCATACCCAATGCCAAAGTTTGTAGAGAGATATCCAATAATATGGGATGGTTGAATAGCGAATGACCATAATTTTGTAACATACTCTTTAGGTAAAAATTTGTTTACGGTTTCTTCTAAAGTCTTATGGTATGTCTCTAGATATTGTTTGAATTCTATTTCGCTTACATTTTGACTCATAAAATCAATTTTAATTTTTGACCTCGCAGAACACCTACCAATTCTTGCTAGTATTTTCTCTGTGTTCTCTGTGGTTATATCACTGCTTACTGCTTCGGCTTAGCCAATAATTCATTAAACTCCGCCCTGAGCGGGGCGTAATCATCAGCCAGCTTCTTAATCAGCTCTTTATAACGCGGGTCGTCTTTCACCACCTTAAAGTGGTCGGAGATAAACCAGGCGTAACTGGGGCCGCCTGATGCGATTGCCTTTTCGAGCCATTCAATAGACTTTTCCTTTTCTCCCTGCAGGGCGTAAAGCGCCGCCATCTCCTGCATGATGCCCCATGATTCCCTCGCGGAAAAGCGCGCCATTTCCCCTTGCGCTTCCTTGTATTTTCCTTGTCCGGTATAAATCCATGCCCTGACCTCGCTCGCGCTTAACGCCTGCGGGTCGAGCGCCGCCAGTTTGCCCAATACCTTTTCGGCGGAGGCGATATCACCCAGCCAGACATAATTCATGGCAATCTGGGTAAGCTCATCCACTCCGTGCGCCCGGCCTTCAGCCAGCTTATTCGCGTTCAATCCCTCACTTATCCTGCCGGCGAAGAAGAGGTTAATCGCCCGGCGCATATAAAAATTATAGGTCGGGTCAATCCTGCCGATAAGTTCCAGGACTTCCAGCGCCGTCTCGAATTCGCCCATATAAAAGGCATAGCGCGCCATATAAATCAAAGACGGGACATATCTTCTATCAAGCTTAAAGCATTGGATATATTCACGCGTCGCCTCCAGCCGCTTTCCTTTGGCTTCCAGCGTATAGGCAAGGGCGTGATGGGCTTCTATCAGGTTTTTATCCAGTTCCAGCGATTGCCGCGCGGTTTTCTCCGCTTTTTCCAGCCACGCGGTATCATTGGAAAAATTCCACCAGAAGTGCAGGGCATACGCATAAGCTAGCGAGGCGTGGGCGCGGGCGAATTTGGGGTCAAGCGTCACAGCCGTTTCCAGGCAGCTTATCGCGGAATTGTTGCTTTCCTTGGTCACCTCGCCGGAAAGATAGGCAACGCCTTTCAGGTAATTGTCATAAGCGGGGATATTTTCCGTCCCGTATTTGAAGATATCCTTGTTGTCCATAATCTGCAGGCGAAGGGCGTTTGCCACCTGGCGCGAGACCTGGTCAAGGAGATTTAAGGTATCGGTATCCTTTCCCTGGTATGCCTGCACCACCGGGCGCTCCCTGCCATAGGCATCGATGATTTCCACATTCACCCGCAACTGCCCTTCGGAACGGATAAAGCTCCCGCTGATTATTTTGGAAACCTGAAGCTCCTCTTTTAAGGCTTCCGCTTTCCATTCCTTGCCTTTATACGGAAGCGTGGCGTTAAGCGGGCGGATGACGAGCGATTCAATCTTCAGGAGCTGGACATTCAGCTCGGAGGTAATGGCAATCGATAAATAATCGGATTCCTTGTCGTTATTCAGGTTGCGGAAGGGCATGACGGCAATGGCGTCATAGGGCTTGGTGAAAAGGAATACTTTTAATAAGACCGCGGCGATGATAAAGACAAGTATCAGAGGGATAACGACCGCCTGTTTCTTAAAGAGTTTTACGGTGCGCCTTGTAATCCTGCCTAAAAACGATAGCGGGCGGACTTCCGGCGACTGCGTCAATTCAAAGAGCTCCATCAGCTCGACATTGCCTTTAAGCTCGCGCTCGCCGATGGATTTGAAATCAAAGCGCTTGTCTATTTTAATCAGGTCACGCAGGGTGCGTGAGATGGTGATAATATCCGGACCGGCATTGGATTTTATCCGCTCGGCCATATTTACCGCGTCACCGAAGATATCATTGCCGCTTTCGGAAACCAGCCCGTAATGTATCCCGATACGAATGTGCAGGTCTTTATCTTCAGTTTGCGTTTGGCGGACTTGGGCAAGTTTCGCCTGCATGCTAAAGGCGGCTTTCAGGGCGTCGGTCGGGCGTTCAAAGACCGCCATAATGCTGTCTCCGATGGTTTTTACGACGCGGCCGTTGGCATGCTCGACTATCGGGAAAAGGTATTGGTTGTGCCGCTTTATCATTTCAAGGCCGGCCGTGTTGCCCTGCGAAGAGAAATATTTAGATGAACCGACGATGTCGGTAAAAAGGATGGTGCGCGCCCTGATGAACGCTGATGAGTGGCTGTCAATACCCATATATTAAAAAGTTATACAAAGCCTCAGCGTAAGGGTCAAATAAAATCTATCGCCACAAAGACACCAAGGAACAAAGAGCGATTTTATGACCGGAAGTGAAGGCAACACTCACTTTCAGCCCGGCAATTATTTAGTGATAACCGCCTTAAGCGGTTTGGTGGCGCGCCTTAAGAACAATACGGCAAAACAGGTATCAATCGGGTTAGACATCCAACTGCCGTTTTCCCCCTGTTCTTTAAGGAGATATTCCGCGCCTGTTGCATACCATTCGTTATTACCGAATAATTCTGTGTTAGCCAGTATGCCGGCTCGCTCAAGCGCATAAAGGTAATAATAATGGTGCTTTTTAGTATCCAGATATTTGGCGTGCTCAGTAACCGTGAAGTTTTTAGCCAGCCAGTCAACGGCTTTCGGGATGCATTTGTCTTTATCCTTGCTTTCCTTAAGGTAAAAATCATAGATACAAAGGCAACCTAATCCTCCCGCCGTCATGGCGCCGTAAGCGGATTGGCCGGCTGAACCATCGGCCGCATAATGCCAGCCGCCGTCAGTCGTCTGGGAAGAGCGCCACCATTGCAGGGCTTTTTTAAGGATATCGTCCGGTATGATAATGCCGGATTGCATGCAGGCCCTTAAACCCAATGCCGCATACTGTGAATTGGAATTATCGCCGGCCGGAGGCCCTTTGCGTTTTTGTTTGATGGCAACTTTCTTTACACTATCGGCATAATCGCCGTCTTTGCCTTTCTTTTTAGGCGCCGGCTTTTTTTTCGAATCATCCGGCGTGCCGGTAACTTGCGCTTTCGAGTCTTTTTCGGGCGGCTTCTCCAAAACCGTTTTTTCCCCATAGCTCCATTGCCCGTTAGCACATTGGTTATCAATAAGGAATTGGGCGCAGTTCTTGATTTCATCCTGGTATTTCACCATATCAATTGCCTCTAATGTCATGGCCCGTAACGCGACATGATAGGTGAAATCGAGCTCGTTTGACAGGACTTTTTCCAGGAGCTTGTCGATATCCGCCTCTTCGGCGCCAGCATGCACGATAGTATAAAGAATCAATTCTTCGGGACGGAATTTGCGCGTCACTTTTTTGTAATCAGTAAGATCAAAAGTAATATTGGTGTTTTTAACCAGGAAAGCCACGCCTTTCCTGATGGCACCATCGACTTTTTGCTGGTCAATCTTTGGGCGTGCCTGCTCGTCTTTCTTTCCGGGAGGCTTACCCTGAGCGAATATGAAACCGGCTAATCCAAACAATGCAATAATGAAAAAAGCAAATGCTGTTTTGTTTTTTATCATACCGATATCTCCTATGTAATATAACAATTGGCACTTAGGAATTATTCCTTCGCGCCAAAATAAGTTCAGTATATCATTGCCGCTAAGGGCTTATCACACCGGGATAGAAAGCCAGAGAATAAGCGCCGCATAGATTAAGGAGGAAAATACGCTTAAGCCAGCGGACACATTGCGCCCGCGGCGCATCAAAAGATAAATGCCGTAGGCAACCCCGATAACCATCAGGGCTATCTGGCAATACCAGACTCCCGGCTGCATCTTCCAGCCGCTCATTATGGAGGAAATCCAATCCGTATTGCCGAAGAGATTCCAGTTCCAGCCGAACGGGTCATTCAGCGTGTAAAGCATTTCCTTTATATGGATGGAAAACTGCTTGATAATCAGTCCCAGATGGGTGAAAATCAGGACCGGAATGAATGCATGTATGCGGGAAGAAAAGCCGAATAACGATACGCTGAATGATTTCATAATCGTAACGGCCAGGATAGCCATCACGAAAAGAGCGGAGATATGATATTGGTTAAAAGAGAAACGGGTTACCATGTATTCATTAACCCGTATCCCCAGCGCACTCGTATAAAAGGCGTGGAATAAAGTGAAAAGCAATAAGAGTATCACCAGAAAATTATAGGAGTGATTATCTGTATGAGCGCTTTTCAGGTCAGAAGCAGGCGCTCTTGCATTGATGGTGATATTATCATAAGGGCAGGCCTTCGGGCACTCCAGGCACAGCGTGCAGTGCATATTGGTATCCATGGTCGAAGGGAATTCGAAGACCGGACAGCCCACGCCTTTCTCATTACCGTTCAGGCAATCCTTATTGGGGCATTTAGCGCAAACATCCTGGTTGATACTGCGCAGTTCAAACGGCGCGAAGAGCGCGTACAATCCGCTCATTATTCCAACCGGGCAGGCATAACGGCAGAAAGATTTGCGGTTAAATAGGAAGACGAATATAATCGCCAGCGCAACCATGGCCAGCCCAATATAAGCGGTCATGCGCGGGTTCAGGGAAATCCCGATGCTGTATTCAAGGAAAACCATGACGCATAATAAGGTAACCGGCAGCCATAGTTTCCGCAGGAATGGCGGGATATCCGGCTTACTGCTTTCCAATCGCTTTTTGCCGCTTATCGCACCGAACCATCCGGCGATGGTATTCCACGGGCACACCGTACACCAGACCTTGCCGAAGATGATGGCGAAGATGCTTATTAAGGTGAGCCAGATAATGCCGGTGGCGACGGAGGCGATATTGCGGTATGTCCCGCCGAAAAGGCCGGCGTAGACAATCAGTCCGAACAAGAGGACGAACACGAGGCGGAGAATAAACAGCCACCACCTGGTTTTAGCCAGGTTTTTTATAATGCCCACAGTAAATAAATTATATTTCATTACTTGCTAAATGCCACAACAAACCTAACAAACGCCCCCTTAAGCGAGTAGTCGTTATTAATGGTCAGGTCATCGGAGAAATCGGTAAAGTTATAGCCGCCGCCGATATAAAAGCTGTCGGCAAGCTTATAAAGGACTTCGGCAAGGAATCCGCTTTTCGTGTCATCCGCCAGATATTGCCTCAAGGTGCGGTATTCCAAGCCGGCCGTCCACTTATCAAATATCTTATAATTGAAGCGCGTCAGGTGCAAGGTGGTCTTGCTATCCATCCACGGATAATTGACAACCTTTTCCTCGCCCTCTTTCAACGCGTATTTTTCGATTACCTCAAGTTTCTTGGTGACGTCATACGCCAATTCAATCGAATAAATATTAAGGCGCTGGCGGGTGATTCTTATCGCGTTAAGCAAATCGGCCTGGCTTGCCGGGTAATCGTCGGTCAGGCGCGTGTATTTGGCAAGGATGTTCAGCCTGTCCCAGTTTACCGGACGGTAGCCGACGCCAAGCCCGTATTCGCGGTATAAAGCCTCGGTCGTTTCGGTTGCCTGGTTTAAGGTCTGCGCCCAGTTGAAACGCCCGTCAATATAAAGATTGCGCTCCATGTTCCACTTGAACGAATTAGATGTAAGATACTGGTTCCTGTCTCCGACCATGGTATTCTCATCGAATCTTACTTCCAGCCGCGTGGTTATAACTAACGGCTTGGAATAATAGCCAATCGCCGTGGAAGCGCTGTAACGCTCGGTTTCGCTGGTATCATAATTCTGCAACCGGCTCTTTTCGAAATTGCCGTTCCAGCGCCAGTAGACATTTATTTGCTTATCCACCCCGACGCGCTGGGAATTAGCCTCGCTTATCTCGGACTTTTTATATTCCTGCTGGGTGTACACCCGTGTGGATTCATCCGGCTTATAGGCAGTGCCCGTGGTGAATAGGGATTCCCTGCCTTCGGTTCTGGTCAATCCCTGGCGGTAATTCGTATAAAGGCTCCATAGCTCGTTAAGTTTCGTTTCCACCCCAACGAGTTGCGCATTTCCGTCCGTCCCGCTGGTCGCTTCCACTCTGGCGGTAGAAACGATATCCATGGTGTCCGGGTCAACGATGCTTGCCGCCGCGCCTAAAGTCGTCTGGTAATTCGAGTCTCCGTTCAGGGTTGCCTGCTGGCCGAGATACGTCCTGAAAACCCCGCCGTAGAACTTGCGCTCCACCCTCGCGGCAACTATATCCGTATCGCGGTTGGTTTCCCCTTGGATGGCGTTAAGCGGAATATGCGCTTCTTGGTGGCGGTATTCGCCGTTAAACGCCCATTGGTTATTGGGCGTGTAGTTGCCGTGTAAAGAAGCGGTTTCCGTCCGCTTGGCTCCGACCTGGAATCTGGTGGCAAGGTTTTCCGTATCAAGCTCCAATAATTCCTGCGCGTCGTATCTGGCGATGAGATTGAGTTTTCCTTCCAGCATGGAATTGGAAACCGACAAGCCGTATTTCTCCGTCCCTTGCTGGTTAACGGTATCTGAGCTTATGAAATCAGGCTGGAGGCGCTTGTAATACGCGCTTATCGGCAGGCGGTCAATCTCGTTAATCGTTGTCTTGATGCTGTAAGCCGCTCCTTTCGGTTGCACGGCGTTCGGGATGTTACTGAAACTTAATCCGCCGTCCGTTGACAGCGAATTGGGAATCGCGAAGGAAACCGATTCCGCGTATTCGATATCCAGCTTGTTCTTGGTGAATAGGGTCAAGGACGTATTCGCGCCCCTTAATTCATAATTCTCATCGAGCGTCTCTTCCCTGATATAAGTCCCTCCTAATTTCACCTGGAACTGTTCGCCGGGTATCGGGATTTGCCGGCTGGCTGAACCGCCATAACTGCCCCTAGTCCAGTGGCTCCGGTCCGGCTCGTATTCATAGTCTATTATAATGTAAGCCGGATTCCCGTTTAAGAGCCCTGTTGAGATAAGGCCGTTGGAAGATTCAACCGAGGCAACCGGTTTGGTCAGGACTATCCGGCCGTTGGAATAATCTATCTCGTAATCATCGCCCTGCGACAATGGCGTATTGGATAAAGTCAGGTTGGTGATTTTATCGCGCACTTCAATGCGGATTTGTTCCGAGCCCCGGACGACATTCCGGTTTTCCAGGTAATAAAATGTCCCGCCGGTCGCCTTGAATTCGTTATGGCCGCTTAACTGTTTAGCCTGCGCGCCGAACAGCGTTGCATTGGTCATCGTCTTTTGGTCATTGTTCGTTTTATTAACATATACCTTTGCCCCATAAAGAGTCCGATTATAATTAAGCAACTCCGTTTTATTCAATCCCGTCTGGTAATTCCCGACCACCAGGTTACTGCCGCTGGGCAGGTGCTCTGCCAGAAGATAAACCGGCCCTTGCGTATTGGTCGCATCCCAAGATACTTTGGACGTATCGCCGTAAGTGAGATAATATTTATCCGGGTCGATATAACGGGACAAACTACGTTCATTCTCACGGTTTGCGATTCTATCTGTATCAACGGATGAAGTAATGCGGTACTTCCCGTTAATGGTCGTCTTTAAATAACCGGCAACCCGGCCCTGGCCGTAAGCGCCGTCATTATACATATCATTATGCTTTACCGGATTAATATTGCCGCTCGTATTATTGTAGCCGGCAACGCCTTCTCCTAAGATGACCAAGTCTAAGGAGTCCGTAGAGTTTGTAGAATTCTTGGAGTTGACAGGGAAGTTCACTTTGCACAATAACCCTTCCGTAACTCTCACTACTTTTGAACTATTAAACCCTTGAACTTTTAAACTTAAGAGGTGCGTTCCCGGCATCACCCCCGGCACGTGGTATTTCCCGTCCTTATCCGTGGTGATGATTGTCCCGTCTTCCATTATAATTTTCGCCTTGGCTATACCCTTTTCGCCTTCATCCTGGACGCCGTTGTTGTTGGCATCCTCAAAGACCTTTCCGATAATCGTCCCCAAATCGAATATCGGGTCGGGAATGACCGTGACCGATTCGCGCGCGGTATTGGAACGCCCCTCGGTGACCGGCGGGACATTGTAATAATATACCGCATACGCCTTGTTTTCATACTTGCCGAAAGTGACTCCGCTTCCCACGACTAATTGATAAGTTAAAATCTTACTCTCGCCGACAATAAAATCACCCGCGTCAAAGGCAAGCGTTGCCGCACCGGTCGGGTCGGCCTGCTTAACCCCGTTCAGCAACGTCGAACCCCGGACATATTTAAAGCCAAAAGGAATCCGGTCGTAAACGGTCGTCGTCCTCGTGGCATCGGTCGGGTCAGGGCCTTTGTTGGTAATATTGATTTGATACGTTACGATATCGCCGATTGTTACTTGCTGCTTATTAGCTTTCTTGGTAAGGGAAATATCCGCCGGGTCGGGCGGCGCTTGTCCGATGGCGTAAAGCTTGTCGTCATTGGCGCCGACATAAACTACCGGGCTTATTGCAGAGCTGTTTGCCAGCGCCGGAGTGGAACGGATTGGCTGTCCCGTATTATAATCCCAGTTGGCGATCCCTGTCGGCGAGATAGAATATAATTTACCGTCATCCGAACCGATATAAACCGCGCCGGTTGAATCAATGGTCGGCGATGAACGGATATTATTTCCGGTAACAAAAGGGAATCCGGCAACGATTGCACCGGTAGGATCCAGGCAATAAAGCTTGTCGTCATCCGACCCGAAATAGATATTGCCTCCGGCATCGACGGCTGGTGATGAATAAACCGCCCCGTTGGTCTGGTAGCGCCACTTCAATGTCCCGTCCGCATTTAACGCGTACAAATAATTATCCAAAGAGCCGATGTAAACCGTTCCGTCCGCCGCTATCGCCGGAGATGAAACGATGCCGCTACCGGTCGGGTAAGACCACTTGATGGTGCTATCCGGATTCACGGCGTAAACCCTGCCGTCTGCCGAGCCGACATAAATCGTCCCGTCCGCCGCTATCGCCGGCGATGTCTCCAGCCACGGCCCACACTGGCGCGACCATTTGAAACTACCGTCGTAATTAATCGCGTAAAGATTGCCGTTAATCGAGCCGACGTAAACCGTCCCGTCCGCGCCGATTGCCGGAGAAGATTTCAGCCAGCTTCCCGTATCATAAGTCCATTTCTGCGTCCCGCCCGGATTGATTGCGTGGAGCATGCCGGATGCCGCGCCGATAAAAATGGTGCCGTCCGCGGCAATCGCCGGGGATGAATGAACCAGCCCGCCGATTACATACGGACCCGCCCAGACAGTGGAACTCGATGGCGTGATTTTGTAAAGGTTGCCGTCGTAAGAGGCAATGTAAATATTATTGGCGGCGTCTATTGCCGGTGACGATTCCACATCTCCGCCTGTAGAAAATGCCCATTTGAACGTATTGGTTATCGGCCCCTGATACGGGCTTAAGCCGGTGTGCCTAAGGTCGTGGTGGAACATCGGGCTGGGGGAATTCAAGAGCGCCGAGCCATCCGCAATCACGTTGACGTCCGCCGTGGCTGATGCCGTAAAGCCCTGGTTATCCGCCAACTCCATCTTTACCGTGTATGTCCCGACTCCCGGATACGTATAGGAAGAGGTTTTTATTTTGCTGTATGCCGTATCCCAGACGCCATCGTTGGTGTAATCCCAGCGCACCATCAAAGCCGAGGCGGTTTCGTGGAGGTCATAAGATGCCGAGCCGTCAAGGTAAAACGCCGTGGAAACCGTGCCGGTAACCGGGATGGCCGTAAGGATGGCGACTGGGGGTAATTCGGGCACCTCGCTTTCTTTCTGGTTAAAGTTGATGATACTGCCGACCACCACGGCCAATCCGCCAAAATGCCATAGACCAAGTTCCGTCTTCTCCCCGATTTGCGATGCCACCTTCGTAACCATCTGGATATCCGAAACAAACTCGGCCGAAGATCCCGCGAGCTTCGTCCCAATCTTTAAAAGGCCTTCGGGCGTTTTCTGGTAATAGACTATCTCGTATTTCTCCGGCGGCGAGAATTCTATGAGGTTCGTGTATTTCTCGTAAGTGATTTCCTTTCCGTCCAGCAGAATCTTTTCCGGAATCCATGCCTGGTTAACCCGCGACGGGGTCTTGCTGATGGAAACGTCATCCTTTGCCCAGGCATACATGATATAATAGTAATATGCCTCAGCCGGAGCCATGGTCTTGGTAAAGCGGTCGAGCACCACGGAATCTACCTGGTTTAAAACCTCCTGCCAGCGGTAAACAACCTCGATAGTTTCGGCAGACAAGGAAAGATTCACTGCGGCTATTATTATAAAAATATAAATAAAAACAGCTTTCCTCATTCTTCCTCGCTATTCACTCCTCACTACTCGTTACTCTCCAAGAAATCCAATCTCCTCGTCTTTTCCGTAATCACTGTCTGCGCCCCGGTAGTCTGGTAAGCCAGAAGGATAATCTGGGTGCGGTATTCTCCCTCATACAACAACGCCTTGACCAAGCCGGAGAAAGGGAGGGGCGGGGCATACCAGATAGCGCCTTCATAGCCATCTTCATCCGGTATCAGGTTTACCTTATCGCACTTAAGCCAGGTTTCTTTATTGTTTACGTTTATCTGCACCTCATCGGTTTCCTTTTTACCCGAATGTTCCGGCTGGGTAAAAGGAATCGGCGGGATGCTCCGGGTCATTTCATAGAAGAGCCCTTCCGCGCTCAGGCGCGTCCGCACTTCCCAGCGCTTCAGCTCTATTTCCACCGCCTGCATGTTATTGAATTTCATGATTAGCTTGAAGGGCTGGGGATTGCCTTTTTCATCCACCATGAATTTGAAGACACGTTGCTGGTCGGTGCCGTCGTTTATGACGTATTCCACCCAGAAATACTCGGCATCTTTCCAGAGCGCCTTGCTGGTGATGCTGATTTTGACGATGCCTTCGGAAAGCTGGCTGGGATTGGCTTCCGGGCTGTATTTGACATAGCGCCGGAGGCGGTAGGTGACGGATTCGCCGATGGAGAAGGAGGAAGGCAAGGCAAGCCGTGAAGCGGCGGGGACAAATTCCGTAACAACCAGCTTCTCCACCCCCTTACAGCCGAACGCTGACAAAACAAACAATAGGCAAAGGCATAATTTCTTCATGGCAAGTCAATTATAAATTTAGATTGTAACGGGGTCAAGGTAAAAAATTTTCATATATTTTTATTTTTTGGCTTGACAAAGTCATAATTATGGTTTATACTTTTAGCGTTAGTTTTAAATAGTGTGCTTCTAAGAAACCGTCAGGCATAGCGTGAGCTTTGCTTGAATATAAAATAAGGAAGAAGTTCCCAATGAAGTTCATTGCGGACTTTCACATACATTCCAAATACAGCCGGGCGACCAGCCCGGAGATGAATGTCGAAATACTCTCCCGCTGGGCAAAAATCAAGGGCATCAAACTTTTAGGCACGGGCGATTTTACCCACCCCAATTACTTCGCGGAACTACGCTTGCGCCTGACAGACGCAGGGAACGGATTCTTCACCCTAAAGAAAGGCGAAAAATCCACCCACTTCATCCTGAGCGCGGAAATCAGCAATATCTTCACCCAAAACGGCAAAGGCCGGAGAATCCATACGCTCATCCTGGCCCCCAGCTTCGACGCGGTCAGCAAGATAAACGCCAAGTTGAAGCGCATGGGCAACGTTTCCTCGGACGGACGCCCCATCTTCGGGCAGCCGGTCAAGGAGATGGCCAAGATGATCATGGATACCGCTCCGGAATGTTTCCTCGTGCCAGCGCATGCCTGGACGCCCTGGTTTTCCCTCTACGGGGCGAATTCCGGGTTCGATTCCATCGAAGAATGCTTCGGCGAAGAGGCCAAATACATCCACTGCATCGAAACCGGGCTCTCTTCCGACCCGGCGATGAACTGGCGGCTCTCCAAACTGGATAAGGTTGCCTTGATTTCCAATTCCGACGCGCACTCACCCCGTAAAATCGGACGGGAGGCGAACGTCTTTGACGCGGAGTTTTCCTATAAATCCATCATCGATACCCTCAAGGCCAGGGACCCCAAGCGATTCCTTTACACGATAGAATTTTTCCCGGAGGAAGGCAAATACCATTTCGACGGGCACCGCGACTGCAACGTGGCGCTTTCGCCCGCGGAAAGCAAGAAGAACAATAACCTCTGCCCCAAATGCAGGAAGCCGCTCACCATCGGCGTCATGCACCGGGTAGAGGCGCTGGCCGACCGGCCGGAGGGATTTGTCCCACCCAACAGCATCCCCTATAAAAACCTGGTTCCGCTGGAGGAAATCATCGCGGATGCGCTCGATGTCTCCACCGGAACGACCACGGAAGAAGCCGCCTACGACAAGCTGATTGAAAAATGCGGTAGCGAATTCAAGATACTCCTGGATATGCAACTGGATGAAATCTCCCACTTCGCGGACGATAAAGTCGTAAAAGGCATCAAACTGGTCCGGGAAGGGAAGCTCCATATCGAACCGGGCCACGACGGCGTTTACGGGAAAATCAGGATTTTCGAACACACCCCGCCGAAAGACGCACCGGCAAGCCAGCTTTCCTCTTTCAGGTTTGCCCCGCCCAGCCAGATGAAGCTTTTCTAAATTTCCCCGGTGCCCTTATGGAACAAATCCGGCTTTATTCGTGCCATTCGTGTTTATAAATCAGCGCATAAAAAAAATGAATAATTTTCAAAATTAGAGTTGACATTTCAGGTTTTTGCGGTTATACTATTGCCGGAGGAATTTAAAATATGCAAAATAAAAGATTACATCATGGGAAAAACACGGGCTTCACGCTGATAGAACTCCTGGTCGTCATCGCCATCATTACGGTATTAGCCACGTATCTCATGGTAAACTTCCTGGGGTTTAACTGTTCGGCCAGGCAGGCGGCATCCAAGGCGGCCATCAGCGCCATGTCCGAATCCTTAGAATTATTCTACGCGGACTACGGCGGCTATCCCAAACAGGCCGCGTCAAACTTTTCGTCATCGGTCCTGGTCGAGGCTTTGAAAGGCGACCTGACCGCCGACCCGCCCAAAAAGCAATACTATCCCTTCAAAAGGGGGGAAACCGGACAGGGCGGCGAATGGGTCAACAAACTGGGATTCCCCTATTATTACCGCAATAATAACGCAGAAAATTATTCCAGCAAAAAACCACCCCCGCCCGACGTGCGGAATATAAGCACCTTTGATATCTGGAGCCAGGATTGCAAGACCCCTGAAGGCATGACTGACCCCATGCAAATAGCCGGTAAGACGATTATTTGCAATTGGGAATAACGGTTAATAATCAAGAGGAATTTTGAAATTAGTTATAGAAGGAGGGGATATTATGCTGCCACAAATAGGCGAGACTGCCGGACAGGTCTGGTATGCACTGGGCAAAAACGGGAAGACACCTGCAAGCAAACTGGGGAAAATGCTCAATCTTTCCCCCGAACATGTGCACCTGGCAATAGGCTGGCTGGCACGGGAAAACAAAATTCATCTTTCCTTTGACGGCAAAACAGCCAATGCCGAACTGACGGACAGCGAAAAGAAGGCCTACGCGCACCACTGCAAGAAATAAGCTTAAGCCTTGAACTGGAGCTTGTAGAGCTTGTAGTAGATGCCTTTTCTTTCCAATAGTTCCCGGTGGGTTCCCATTTCTTTCAACTCGCCGTGATGTATCACCAAGATTCTATCCACGTTTTTGATGGTGGAAAGGCGGTGGGCAATGATGATGGACGTTCGGCCTTTTATCACCTTCTTTATGGCGTCCTGGATATAGCTTTCCGTTTCTACGTCGATGGAGGAAGTGGCTTCATCCAGAATCAATATCCTGGGATCGAAGACCAGTGCCCTAGTAAATGAAAGGAGCTGGCGCTGGCCCGTGGAAAAAGTGACGCCGCGCTCCGCAACCGAGCCCTCGTATTGGTTGGGCAATTGTTCGATAAACGTATCCGCATGGACATACTTCGCGATTTCCCGGCATTTCTCCAGGCTGATATTTTTCTCACCCAAACAGATATTGTCAAGGACCGTGCCGGAAAAGAGGAATACATCCTGGAGGACTATTCCCATCTGTTTCCGCAATTCGGACTGGCGCAGGTTACGGATATCCACTCCGTCGATAAGTATCCGCCCTTTGCCGACGTCATAGAACCGGGAAAGCAGGTTGATGATGGTGGATTTGCCGCTACCGGTTATCCCGACGATGGCGATGCTTTCACCGGGCTTGACCGAGAATGATATATTCTTCAGGACATAAAGAGGCGGGGCTTCCTTATTCTCATCCGAAGGATAGGCAAACCAGACGTCTTCAAACTTTATTTCGCCCTTTATTGCGGGCAAAGGAATCGGCTTTTCCGCATCGACGATATCTTCGGGCGTATCCATAATCTTAAACACCCTTTCAGCCGAAGCCATGGCGGACTGGAAAAGGGTGTATTTATCCGCCAAATCCTGTATCGGGTCGAAAAAGTGCATGGTATAGGTCAGGAAGGTAACCAGGACGCCTAATTCGATGACTTTATCAAAAACCGCGCTGCCCCCGTAATACAACACCAGCCCGATAGAAACAGCCCTCATGATAGTTACCGAAGAAATAAACGAACCGTCATATTTAATCGAACGGTAGCATGCATCAAAATGCTCCTTGTTGATATCGTTAAACAGTTCCTGGTTTTTATCCTCCCGGTTGAATAATTTGGTGATGCGGATTCCCGCGACATTTTCCGCGATATAGGCGTTAATCCGGGCAAGTTTTATCCTGATATCACGGTAGGCATTGCGTATCCGCACTTTAAAGAAAAAGGTCAGCGGAATCAGGAATAACGCAATTGAAAGTGCGATTAAGGTCAAATAGATATCCATCCACCACATCACGATAATAAGGCCGATAAGCATTACGACATCCTGGAAAACCGTAATCAGCCCGACCGAAAATAATTCGCTCAATGTCCCAATATCGTTGGTGACGCGGGTGACGAGGCGGCCGACCGGGTTTTTATCGAAGAACCGGAGCGACATTTTCTGCAGGTGGGAAAAGAGCCGCGCCCTCAAATCAAACATTATTTTCTGCCCCAGGTAGGCCAAAACATAGGTGGAAACATAATCGGTAAGCCAGCTTAAAAGCATCACCGCCAGGTAAAGTGCGGACAGGCTGTATAATTCCTGGAAATTCCTGGGCTTAATCCCTAAATCTATTATCAAGCCTATCAGCCTCGGCCCGGCAAGGAAACACGCGGTTGAAACCAGCACCAAAAAGAGCCCCAGTGCAAAGACGGCGTAATATGGGCGGGCATAACCAAACAGCCTCCTCATGAGCGTATGGTCATACACCTTGCCGAGGATTTCATCATCCGCGTGATAACTTTTTCCGTGGCCTCTCATTCAATCCTCTCCAAATCGCTGATTAATTCCTGCTGCCTGTAGAAACCGGAATACCTGCCTTTTTTGGCCAATAATTCCTGGTGGGAACCGGTTTCGACGATGCGGCCTTTTTCCATGAAGATTATTATATCCGCAATCTTCACGACCGGCAGGCGGTGCGAAATGATTACGGTCGTAATGCCGGGCAATACGGTCTTGAACCGGCTCAAAATCGTTTCCTCGGTTTCCACGTCCACGCTGGAAAAACAATCATCCAGGACGAGTATTTTGGGCTTCTTAGCGAGTGCTCGCGCAATGGTGATGCGCTGTTTCTGCCCGCCGGAAAGGTTTACCCCCCGTTCTCCCAGGAGCGTCTCGTATTTTTCCGGGAAGCTTTCGATATCCTGGTTAATCATGGATAACTCCGAAGACTTCCTGATATTCGGCATCTCCGAATCGATCGTTTGAGACAGGCCGAACCCGATATTTTCTTTTATGCTTTCGGAAAAGAGAAATACGTCCTGCGGGGTGAATCCGATTCGCCTGCGGAGTTCCCCCAAATCATATTGCCTGATATCAACCCCGTCAATCAAGACGCTTCCTTCGGTCGGGTCAAAGAGCCGCGGGATGAGGTTTATCAAGGATGTCTTGCCGCAGCCGACCGGTCCCATAATCGCCACGGTCTTGCCCGCCGGTATTTTGAGGCTTACTCCGGCTAAAGCCGGTTCTTTCTGCACACTTTCCAGCCCAAGCCCCTGGTAGGCCAATCCGACGTTTTTAAACTCGATTGCACCCTCTATTTCTTTGGCGACCGGTTGCGCGGGCGAAACGATTTCCGCTTTCGCATTAAAGATTTCCCTCAAGCGCTGCATGGAAGCGGCCGAACGCTGGAATATGGAAATCGTCCAGCCCAGCGCCATCATCGGCCAGAGCAGCCTGCCCATATATAAAGTGAAAGCGACAAAAGTGCCCGGGGAAATGACCCCGTTAATCACTTCCTTGCCGCCGAAATAGAGAACCACCAAAATGCCCGCAGCAGCGCAAAAATGGAGCGTGGGTGAAAAAACCGCCTCCACTTTGGCAAGCGAAAGATTTTGATTCACATATTTGTCGTTTATCTCTTTAAAACCGGCTTTTTGGTTTTCCTCCTGGGCGAATGACTTCACGACGCGGATGCCGGCGAAGTTTTCCTGCGCGTATGTGCTTATTTCCGCCGAGGTCTCCTGTATATCCTTGAAACGATGGTGGATAAGATTCCCCATACGGTTGACGAAAAACGGCAGGAACGGCAATAGGAACATGCTCAAAATGGTGAGCTTCAGGCTCAGGAAAATCATTATCACCGGAACGGTGAATATATAAACGATGATATCCGCCCCGATAAAAAGCCCACGGGCATAAAACTGGCGCACGGCCTCGATATCGCTGGTCGCACGGGACATGATATCCCCGGTATAAGTCCGGTTAAAATAATTGCTGGAAAGGGTTTGCAGGTGGGAAAATAATTCCTCCCGGATATCGCGCGCCACCTTGAAGGAAGTCCCGAAGAAGAAAATACGGTACCAGTATCTGCCCCTTCCCTGGATGATGCCCAATCCGACGTAGATTATCGCATACCATATAATAATTGCCAGCGCATTCGGCTTGGATAAATCGTCAATCGCGTATTTGATGACCAGCGGGAAAGCGACATCCACCAGGTCGACGATTCCCAGCAGGATTATCGCCATGAAAAACTGCCACCGGTAACGCTTGAAGTATATCCAAAAAGCCTTAAACATAAATTGTTTTTATATAAAATCGAGGGTTCCGATCCGCTTAGGGTAAAAACAGCGGGCCTTAACTTCGCTTTTTCGGAATGCCTGATATTTGTTTCATTATCACATCAACCGATTTATAAACATTCGTCTTGCCGCTTAAAATCTCATCAACAGATTTATCGATAAGCGTCCTTATTTTTTTATCATTGCCGATAAAGTCCTCGAACTCCTTGAAAACGAGCGACTTTAGTTTCTCTTTGACGATAAGTTTGCGCTTCAGGGATAACTCCCCGCTTTCTTTCAAGTGATGCCAGCGCTCTTCTAGAAAACCCAGGACCTCCGTGATGCCGACTGAATTGATTGCCTCGGTCTTGAATATGGGAATAGCGGTTTTGCATCCATCCGAGAGCGAAGTCTTATTCCGGCAATTCAAGGATATTTCGCCCCCCGAAGTTTCACTTGGGGGACTCCATTTCATTTCGCACGTGTTCCTAATGGCATCTATCAGGTTATCCGCACCGGGCCGGTCGGATTTATTCATCACGATTACATCGGCTATCTCCATGATACCCGCCTTCATCGCCTGGATGGCGTCGCCTGATTCGGGCGAAAGGACGAGGATGGTCGTATCTACATTCTTGAATATCTCTATCTCGGACTGGCCCACCCCGACCGTTTCTATGATGACGTATGATTTGCCGGAAGCATCGATGATATCCGCCGCGTCGGAGGTGCTCCGGCTGATGCCGCCTATCCAGCCGCGGGTAGCCATGCTCCTGATAAAAACGCCGGCATCAATCCCGATTTTCTGCATCCTGATACGGTCGCCCAGGATTGCCCCGCCGCTGAAGATACTCGAAGGGTCAATGGCGATAATGCCGACCGTTTTATTGCGCTTCCGCAAATTTATGGCCAGCTCGTCGACCAGGGTGCTTTTCCCCACGCCGGGCGGCCCAGTAATCCCTATCCGGTGTGCTTTACCCAGGTGCGGGTAAAGTGCTGATAAAAGCTTGGTGGATTTATCGGCGTCGTTTTCAACCAGCGAAATAGCCTTGGCCAAGCTCGGCTTATCTCCGGCTAAAATCTTTTTCTTATCAATCATTTTATTGGCGCGAAGAAACCCAGTTTTTGCCGAATAATTCCTTGTTTATGACTATTCGCTGGATTTCTGACGTGCCTTCGTAAATTTCCGTTACTTTGGCGTCGCGGAAAAACCTCTCCACCGCAAACTCCTTGGTATAACCCATCCCGCCGTGTATCTGGACGGTTTCCTTGGCCGCCTTATTGCATACGGTCGAGGCGAATAATTTCGCCATGCAAGCCTCTTTTATATGGGGCTGTTTTTTATCTTTGAGCAAAGCCGCCTGGTAAGTCGAAAGCCGGGCGGCATTTATTTCTGTGGCCATATCGGCTATCTTCCACTGTATTGCCTGGAATTCCGCCAGTGCCTTGCCGAATTGTTTCCGCTCCTGCGCGTATTTCATCGCGGCGTCAAGGCATGCCTGGGCAATACCAACAGACTGCGCGGCAATCCCGATTCGGCCGCTGTTTAAAAGTTCCATCGCGAGATTAAACCCCTTGTTTTCCTCGCCCAGCATGTTTTCCGCCGGCACGGCGCAATCTTCCAAGACAATCTCGCTCGCTTTGGCGCCTTTTACGCCCATTTTTTCCTCGATTGTGCCAAGCTTAAAACCCTTGAATGACGGCTCAACCAAAAACGCGCTGATGCCTTTGCCCCTCAAAGATTTATCCGGATTGGTCCGGGCAAAGACAATCGAAACACTGGCAATCGGGGCGCTCGTGATAAAAATCTTGTTGCCATTAAGGATATATTGATTGCCTTTCTTGTCCGCTTTGGTAATAAGCGAAGCGGCATCGCTTCCGGAAGCCGGCTCGGTCAAGGCGTATGCCCCGATAATTTCCCCACCGCCAAGCTTGGGCAGGTATTTCTTTTTCTGCTCGGTTGTCCCATATTTTACCAGTGCGTTGCAAACAAGAGAATTATGGACGGACATGGTTACCGAGGTTGAGGCACAGACGCGGCTGATTTCTTCCAGGACCAAGACAAGTGAAAACGTATCCAGCCCCGCCCCGCCGAATTCATCCGGCACGATAATCCCCCAAAAGCCCAGTTCCGCCAGCTTCTTGATTACTTCCTGCGGTATCCGCTCCTCGCGGTCTATTTGCTTGGCGTATTTGGAAAGGGTTTCTTGGGCAAATTCGCGTGCGGTATCCCTGATTAGCTTCTTCTCTTCATTCAATTCGAACAACATAAGGTCGTTTATTATAGGATTAATTAGCCCACTGTCAAACAAATCAATCCGCCATCGCTCCGGAACAACGACCGTTTATGTCACTCTGAGCAGAGTAAAGAGCCTAATCCGTGAGAATAGATTCTTCTCCCGTCCCGCCTGGCGGGACCGGCTCAGAATGATATGATAAAATGTTTGACCGATTCGGATACTTCGATATAATCTATTTAAGACGTATGGTCACCATTAAAATAAACAATGCCGAATTAACCGTCGCGGAAGGATTAACCATCCTCAAAGCGGCGCTGGCGAATAATATCTATATCCCGCACCTTTGCGCACATCCGGATTTGCCGCCTTCGCAGGATTCAAGGACTTCCGATAAAATATTCCGCGGCGACCTCAAATCAACTAATGAACCGGTGAACAATTTAACCGAAGTCATCGGCTGCCAGTTATGCCTGGTTAAAATAGGCGGGGTGGATAAGCCTCAGCGTTCTTGCGCCACGATAGTTAAAAACGGGATGTCCATAGAAACTGATACACCGGAATTATTGTCCCTTCGGAAGGACAATCTCTCTAAAATAATTGCCGAGCACCCGCATTCCTGCCTGACCTGCGCCCAGCATGAAGGCTGTTCCTTGACCCAATGCTCCAGCAACGTCCCTAATAACGAGCGGTGCTGTCCCAAATTCGGCAAATGCGAACTGCAAAAGGTCTCCGAGTATATCGGCATCAAGGCAGAAACGCCCCGCTACAAACCCAAGGAGATGCCTGTTATCGAAATAGACCCGCTTATCAAGCGCAATTATAACTTATGCATCGGCTGCACCAGATGCGTGCGCACCTGCAAAGACCTGCGCGGGATAGAGGCATTGGGATTTGTCATAATCGGCGGCAAGGTTGTTGTCGGCTCGCATGAACCGGCGCTTAAGGATTCCGGATGCAAGTTCTGCGGAGCGTGCATAGAAGTCTGCCCGACCGGCGCGCTTATGGATAAAGATGTAAAATCAACCGAGCGCGAAACGGATTTAATCCCCTGCAAATACACCTGCCCGGCGGGCATTAATGTCCCTGAATATATCCGCCAAGTAAAACTGGGCAATCAGGATAAAGCATTGGAAGTGATAAAAGAATCGGTTCCGCTTCCCGCGGTTTTGGGGAATGTCTGCTTCCATCCCTGCGAGGAAGTCTGCCGCCGTAAGGAAGTTAACGAACCGATTGCAATCTGCGCACTCAAACGGTACGCAACAGATAATAGTACCGAAAAACCACAATCTAAAAACTCTAATCTAAAAACTAGCCACATTGCAGTGATTGGCTCAGGACCTTCCGGACTGACTGCCGCGTATTATCTTGCCAAAGAAGGTTATCCGGTAACCGTATTTGAATCACAGCCCAAGGCCGGCGGGATGATGCGTTACGGCATCCCGGCTTACCGGCTGCCTGATGAAATACTGGACGCGGATTTAAAACACATCACGTCAAGCGGTGTGGAGATAAAACTGAACCAGACTCTCGGAAAAGATTTCACCGTGGAAAGCCTTAAAAAAGACGGATTTAAAACCATCCTTATTTCTACCGGCGCCCAGATGGCCAAACAAATCCCGCTTAAAGGATTAAATCTAACATCTGATACCCAACAACTAACATCTGTATTATGGGCGATGGATTTCCTGCGCGGTGTCCGCCAGGGGAAAAAATACACAATCCCATCAAAAGTCTTGGTCATCGGCGGCGGGAACGTGGCAATAGATACAGCGCTTACCGCCAAGAGACTCGGCGCCAAGAGCGTTGAGATGGCATGCCTGGAATCAGCCGATGAAATGCCCGCCCATGACTGGGAAATAGAACAGGCGCGCGAGGAAGGGATAACCATAAATAATTCCTGGGGTCCGGAGGAGCTTATCGGAGATTCCAACTGCGTCAAAGGCGTCTGCTTCACCAAGTGCACCGCGGTTTTTTCCGCCGAAGGCGGATCCGCCTTTGGCGGAGACTCTGCTAAACGCTTCAATCCCCAGTTTGACAAGTCCGTTACCCATAAAATAGAGGCGGATATGGTCATTCTTGCCATCGGCCAGAAACCGGATAAGGAATTGCTCCAAAAGATGGGATTGGATGTGGCAAATTCCGGCGCAATCAAGGTGGATGAAAATTCACTGGAAACAAATCAGCCCGGCATCTTTGCCTGCGGTGAAGCCGCGCATAATCCGAGCTCGGTCATCCAATCTATCGCCGAAGGAAAGAAGGTTGCCGTCTCGATTGACAAGCATCTCGGCGGCGACGGCAAACTTGTAACTTCTAGCATGAAACTTCTAACTCCTAATCCCCTCTTCGGCCGCGATGAATCCTTCTCCTCCTGGCAGCGCGTCAAGATGCCCACGAGACCGATAGCGGAAAGGGTAAATGATTTCGGGCAGATAGAAAAGGGGTTCAGTAAAGACAATGCGATAAAAGAAGCCGCGCGGTGCTTGCAATGCGATATGCGGTTCTGCATCACGCCGGTTACCTTCCCGCCCAAGAAAGAGTCGCACCTAAAGTTTGACGCCCAATCACTTGACGCAGTCCCGGAAAAGGAAGGCGTATATCAGTTGCTGGATGACGCCAAGAACGTGCTGATTATAAAAGGGGTAGCAAACCTGAAAGAGGGACTGAAGGAACAGCTCTCAAATAGCAAGGCAAAGCATTTCACCTTTGAGCTTGAACCGTATTATACCAAGCGCGAAAGTGAATTGATACAGCATTATATCTCCCAGCACGGCAAGATGCCCGAAGGCTCAAGCAGTGAACTGGATGATTTGTTTTAGGCAATAAACAACGGGATTAAACGCCTGCCCGTCCAGAGCAAAGCGTAGGCGGGGATTATCCATCCAAGAGTAAACAAGCCGCTGATTACGATGATTTATTCTCCCAACACCTGCGGCAGGAGCCAGGCATAGGCAAGCGGCAGGTAGATAACCTGTGTCGGTGTTATTTCATCCCAGCCGGCATAGTCGCGGGTAAAAACAATTATCTTCTTTGCCTTTATCCGCCTGCCGAAATTCACCAACGCCCACCTGCCGGATTTCTCCAGAGGGAAATCATATAACGCGCCGACCAGGTGCCTGACCAATCCGTGCTTCAGGCAGAAGCCGGTAACATCGCTCGTCTCGCTCGCCCAATATTTTATATCTTTTATCCACGGAATAAACCGCAATTCGTTATAGACTAAATTATCAATAAGCGCTTTCCGGTCTGTGCGGGTATCAATTGGCTGGAATGAATCTGCCAGCATATTCCTTAACCCATTGTCATTGAAATATAAAATCGGCGCACCTTTATCAGGATAAGGGAAAACCTTATTAACGCAATAATCGGATTCAAGCGCATCTATAAAAGCCGAAACCTTGCGCCATTCTGCCTTGATTTCCTGTGCTAACTTATTAACGTTTAAGACCGTACCGTGTATGCGGGTTAACTCGTCCAGAATCTTCCTTTGTTGGGTTTGCTCTAACCGTTCTTGCTTGGACTTGGGCTGGTGGGAAAACTGAGCCTGGTAAATCTTCCGCAAAATAGCCGGACGCTTGGAAAGGGTATATTCCTTAACCGTTTCGGCGTATCCGCCGTAACGCAGGTATCCATCCAAAACAGGAAGCGCTAAGGTGTAAAAACTGCTTTTGGGCAAATCCTTTATTTTCTCCGGCAGTTTGTATTTAGGCAGGTAAATATTATTCGGGTTAAGCATCCGGTTCCAGTATTCCGTGTAAGAGACCATACCGAGTTCAAATCTTTGAATATTGTCATTCTGACCCCGATTACTGTCGGGGGAAGAATCTCTAACCGAACTCGCCATAATTAGTTTACTATTATCCATTAACTTTTCCAGCTCCTGAACCATGGCGGAATCAAGGTGCTGGACTTCATCAAGGAAAATCCAGAGCCGTGTTTTCTTATCCGGGCTGAATCCGTTAATGAATCCGGCGACATCATCCGCTCCGGTGAATCCTTCGCGCGTCAGGACATCGTCCAGATTAAAATAGAATATGGCGGAAGGCGGAATCGACTTTTCCTTGATAAGGTGTCTGATAGTCAATTGAAGAAGAGTGGTTTTTCCCGCACCGCGCGGGCCGGAAAGGAGTATCGGCTTATCGCCTTTAAGCGCGTCCAATAATTTGGGCAATAATGAACGGTCAAAAGACCAGCTTATGAGTTTGGATTCATCCTGGCGCCAAGGGTTTTGCTGTAGGAAATTCTCCGCATTAAACATAAAAACTCCTTTCCTTTTTGCCACAAAGACACCAAGCCACTAAGAAAAATTAGACCTTTCTTTGCGCCTTTGCGGTGAACCTTGTCAACTCAAATCTTCCACTTTGTCAAGTCTTTTCTTCCATTTTGTCAACCCAAATCTTCCGTTTATTCTATAAAACTCAATATAATCAACAACCATCTTCAATATAGTGAGTTTCTTATGTGCATTATATTAAAAATGTATCTTTTCATACCCCTCTGTGCCCTCTGTGGTCGTATTTTACCCCAAAAAAGTCGGTTATTTCGGCACGTTTTGCAGATAAAACCTACTTTTATTACAAGAATCTATTCAATTTTACCCATCAAATGGGCTGATTACGTGTTATATTGAGTATTATACCATAAGAAGTCGGTTATTTCAACAATTTCTGCCTATGGGGGTGGGGGTACCCTACCCCTACTCCACCCTAACCATACCTCTACTCCATAGTGACCATTACTATACTCCGGTGTAATCATACCCCTACTCCCCTGTAATGGCTATAATACTCTGGTCTAACCATACCTCTACTCTATGGTGACCATACAGATACTCCCCTCTAACCATACTCCTATCCCCTTGGTGCGTAGCCTCCCCTTGGGGATAGCCATATCTATACTCTATAGTAGCCATACCTCTACTCCATGGTGACCATACCTCTACCTAGGTATAATCACACCCCTACTCCATGATAGGAATAGATATACTTACAGAGTGGATTACTAACCATCATAGGTAACACTTTGGCTCTGTTCGGAATAGCATTACCAATAACTTCCCATTATTTTGCCGGTCGGTGGGAGATGATCTCCTTGCAGGCCGTAATAAATTTATCTACCCGCTCCTTTTGCTTTTCATCCTTTAGGTCTTTTTTGAACTTCTCGCAGTAATTCAGCCAGTTATCCTTGCCCAAGGTTTTCTCCAATATTTCCAGGGCATTTTCATTCCAGATTTTCTCTACTCTTTCTTTATTAAGAGTTGCGGCATCTATCCCTCGCTCCTCCAGTGTTTTTTTTAGGTATCGGTCGTCTTTATCCGGATAATAATCGATATTTATAGTATTTTTGTCTTCCCCAGTTGCAAGATAATCTAATATTTTTCGTGCCGATGAATCTCCGGGAATCTTAGATAGGACATATTTAGCCGGATATTTCTCTGAAAGCGAATCGGACCAATCATCCAAAAGAGGGTAGATTTCCCTATCGTTTTCAAATAGTATGCGTTTTTCCCCGTCCTGATTAAGGGCAAGATAATTAACAAGGATAGAGGAACAAGAATTATCTCGACTTTCAAAGGCATTTAACAGATAAATCGCTCGTGATGTAGCTTTTACCCAATTGGGCAGTCTTTTATCTCTGGGTGTTTTTACCTGCTCTTCCAAAAAATCCTTGCATTTTTCGACAATCGAGAATTTAAGATCCGACAAACCAACATCATTCATAAGAAATGCCAGCATATCTGTTTCTTTGATTTCATCCCTGAGAGACTTTATGTCATTACCAAACTTTTCTTTTTCCTTCATCCATTTGGGGTCTTCTTGCGATTGCCCATCGGCCTTGATAACCGTATAAACTGCGAACGAGGCTGCCAGAATGCCTAACAATGCCATTGTTTTAAAAATCTTTTGCATAACTCGTTATCCTTTCTTCTCTATGGTTTATATAGCTTTGCATCTGTCGCTCTTGAAATCTCATCATCAATAATTTCTAATTCCACTAAAATGCTATCCGCGTCTTTAGTGTCTTCTTTAAAAAGCACTTTAATAGGGTTAGGATCGTTTTTGAATTCCAATTGATCAATAACCTCATCGTTTTTAAGCGCGGTTAGCGTCCACTTATAGGTATTGATTTTTCCGTCTTTATCAAAACTCCCACTTCCATCAATATCAATAACCAATTGTTCTTCTGTATTTCTAGAGATTTTCTCCAGCCGAATAATAGGCATTGGTCTCTCGTTAACAACTGCCACTACATCAACTTCATCAAACCACTTAGGAGCTTTAGTCGCATTTTCTGCCTTAACGCGAGCTAAAGCAAACGAACTGTTGTGTAAATGCAGAAGGGAAAGTCCAGCATAGGTGTACAACTGATTTTCTCCAACAGCATCATTGCCATCACCAAAAGACCACTTAAAAGATGTGTTTACGTCTTGTTGGTTAGGATTAGCCGTAAACTGAATTTTAGTTTTAAGCTTGGGGTCAGGCCGTTCAGCCTTCGGTGAAACATAAAAAGATAGAGCATTGACTGTATCAATAGTGAGATTGGTTGTTCCTGTGGCAATAGTATTATCCAAATTATTTGCGCCACCGCCAGCTATCTTTTCCATTTCCCAGCGTTTTGGTTTACTATCTCCCGGATCAACCACTTTTGCTCCGGCACGAATGTAATAACCAAAATTATCGGAACAAACCAGGTTGATTTGTGTTCCTAAAGTAACCCAGCCATTAAAATTCATCCGTATAGCTATTTTTGTGTCTATGTCTAGCTCTGTGGCATCTGAGTCAACGTCAGGAGTGAAACCAGGACCATCAAGAAAATAAATTTTTCCTTGCAGTGGAACTATTGTAGACCACATACTCTTTGGATTGTCCTTGGAATTACATCGCGCATTGCTGAATGAAACAGAATTATCCGGCTTTATTATATACATTGCTGACCTTAAAACCTCTTGATTAATAATCAGAGGTAGATTATAATCGTTTGGTTTAACGGTACCAAATATCTCAAATCCAAATTGAACAGAGTTTGTGCGAGTTATGACACCCAAATATGGTTTGCCAAATCCTTTTGGATGTTGATAGAATGGCTTGCAAGTATTATCGTTGGAAACTTCAACTTTGTCAAGCCCTTGGGGGATAGGAGTAAATGCAAGATCTACCCAAACGACAGTGGCTGTTTGCTTCCCGATTTGTTCGCCATCCGCATTGTTTTTATTAATAACAATGGCGGTGTCACTCATCAATTGGCTTTCTTGCTCGCCGGAAAGGTCGAAATCAACCCAATTATTATGTTCCTGATTATCCGGCGGTAATACTAACGTAATACTATCGGCAACCGAGTTAGCAGCATTTGAAAAACTTAATTTACCGCTGCCATCGTTCTCAGGGGGGGCATTTTTATCAGGAAGATTATAAAGGTAAACAGTTAATTCCGCATTGGATTTGTTTCTTATACGGCAGGGAACTTTAGGCATATAAGTCGTTGTCTTTGATTTACGAGGGACAATATAATCGGTTAATCCAGGGGCTTTTTCCTTATTAATCTGCATTTCTACCAGAGATGTGTCCTGAGTATTCCCGGCATTCGTCTCGTAAAACTTCCCTCCTCCAAATAATGATGTTGTTATTCCTCCGCTCACAACCACGGTTTGGCCATTGCGCGTGCTTACCGGATACAGCGTGCCTTTCAACGAACTCGCAATATTAACATGATTAGGAAAGTTAACGCTGGCCATCAGCAAGTTACAAGTAAGCTCTATATGGCCATTGGTCAGGTTGAGTGTTCCGACCGATGGATTCTCTGTATCATTGATAATCGCAATTGCGCCAGTATTTGCCCCATTAACCGTTATTGCCGCTCCCTGATATGCCGATTGGGTAACAGTCATTTCAACGATATCCGGGTTAGCCGTTGGGGCAAGATTGACGGTCAAATTACCGCTTAACGCACTGCTTGCCATCGCTCCATTGGAATCTATGAAATCAATCACGCTGTCATCATAAAATTCGCTTAAACTTAAATTAAGCGTTGATGAACCGGTATGCAAAGAAACATAGTCTTTGATTTCATTAAGTGAATATTCAAAATATGTCCGCGCCTTGTTAGTCATCTCCGTATCAGTCAATCCCGCTAAAGTAGTCCCAATGGTATTGAGTGGAGTTAATGCGGATGAATAATCATTCAAGCCCAGATAGTATTTTGACAGGTTAAGTCCATCCAAGAATGACTGGTAAAGCCCGGTCTGTAAAATGCCTTCGTGGATAATATTCAAACTTTCAATAGTTTCGTCTATGGTCGGGATTTGGGCAAAAGTAACCGCCGCGGACATATCAGAATAAGCGCTGTTTCCGGCCGGGTTGCAAGCGCGGACGCGGTAATAACAAGGTTTTCCCGGCTGAAGATGGCTATCTGAAAAACTTACCGAACCCATGGTTCCTTCTCCCGGGCCAACAGACGCAATCTGGACAAAGGTATCGTGAGAGGAAAACTTACGTTCTATCGAGAACCAAAATTCATTATCAGAATTATCCTGCCAGGTAAGGGTAATTTCCGATGAAGAAGACCCTTCAGCGCTTAAATTAGTCGGAGCATTATGGGGCGCTTCCATAACCACACCGTTTTGGCTGATAGTCCCAAACGCTCCGTCATGTGCGCCATTACCCCCTCCGGTTCCGCCATTAATCCTAATTATTCCGTTAAATGCAAAGTCGGTATAATATAATTTTACCCTACCGCCACTTCCACCGCCACCACCGCCGCATCCTTCGCTCGGAATACCGCCGTTGCCGCCTTTGGCAAATACAAAACCGGTTAAGTTTATAGTTTGGGCATTAAAAAGAATCCCGCCGCCCGAACCACCACCGCCGCCGCCGCTATTAGCGCCATTTTCCCCATCATTGCCGGACGCGTCTATTATCCCTGAAATGTCCAGAGTTTGCCCGGCGGAAAAGAGTGCCCTTCCGCCCATGCCGCCGTAAGGGTCAATAAATTCATCAATAGTAACGTTGCCGCCTTTAGATCCCACGGCAATATCATTCCCGGTGCCGGTGCCTCTTGTTCCGCCGCCTATGCCGGGAGAAGTGCCGCCGCCTGCGCCGCCTGTTCCGCCGTATCCGCCACCGCCTGCGCCGCTGGTCTGATTATTGGCATCCGCGCCTTGTGTTCCCGTGGAATCTGTTCCGCCATAAGAATAATCACGCAGGTTAACCCTTCCGCTTATAGTTAAAGCCTCGCTGGCTGATAATTCCAGCAAATCACGCGAGATAGAGCTAAGGGTTCCGGTAATTACGATATTAGTGGCGTTAATTTTCATGCCGCTGCCGGTCTGGATTAAAACGCTATCTTCTTCATTAATGGAGAAAGTGCCGATATTATAGTGCTCCCCGCCGATGGTATCGCCGTTAGCCAAAGTCCAATCCTGGCCTTTGTGGTCGCCGCCTGTCAGCATATCCCAGGTTTCCTTAATAAGGAGCGAGTATTCTTTCTGCGCTATCGGATTAAGGGTGCTATCCGTGCCGGCGACTTGAATCGTGAAATTATACGTTCCGGTTACGGTAGGCGAACCACTCAAAAGCCCGGTCTCAGAATTTAGGGTTATGCCATCCGGAAGAGTGCCATTGATAACAAACCAAGCATAAGGCAACGGCGCACCCGCGGCATTTAAAGCAACGCTATAAGCTACATCCTTCCTGCCATACGGAATAGTTTGGGTAGTGATATTGAAATTATAATTAACCGTAAAGGAAAATTCCTTTGTGATAATAGAGCCGTTATAATCACGTGCCCTAAGGGTAAAGGTGCTGGTGCCGGTGACGGTGGGTGAACCGGTCAAAAGCCCCTGGCTCGGCAACCAACCGGAATAATGATTATTGCCCTGGTCATACCAATCTTCAACCGAGCCGCTGGTAGTTTGCAAGCTTGCCCAGTCCGGAAGATTTCCGGCGGAAATATCCCAGCGATAACCGGAGCCGCCCGGATAATCACCTTCCTGTCCGTCAACTATCATGGAATCATATCTTATTCCGCCTGCCGCATTAATAACCGTGTTGTATGCAATCCCGACTTTCGCCTGCGGCAAAGGGTTATTGGTGGTGATAGAACAAGGCGGCGCAATAAGGATAGTAAGGGTTTTTGTTACAACTTGGCTATCCGATGAAATCACCTGAAAAGTAATATTGGTAGAACCGTTTGCCGTTGGCGTGCCGCTGATTATTCCCGTATTTAAAGCTAATCCGTCCTGCAATGAGCCGGTTATGATAGACCACGTATACGGAACCACTCCGCCGGAAGAAGCAAGAACCGTGCTGTAAGCAACTCCCTCTGTTCCCTGAGGCAGGGAATTTGTGCTAATGGAAAGCTGAGCGGCAATAACCGTTACGCTGAAATCCTTGGTAGAAATCGTGCCGTCATAAGCTGTGGCTTTTAAGGTGAAGTTATAGGTGCCTGGCTGTGTGGGTGTGCCGATTATTTTTGCCTGACCGGCTACTAATCCATCATGCGAAACATTTCCCTGGTCATGCCAATCTGACGATGAACCATTGGTTGAATCAAGAGTCATTCCTGGGGGGAGGGTACCGGCTGTCTTTTCCCAAAGATAACCGGCTCCACTAATATGCCAATATTCTTCCGAATCGGGACCGGTAGCATCATAAAGAATCCCACCTGTTGCATTTACTTGAGTATTATACGCGGTATTAAGCGTGGCATCGGGCAAGGGTGAACCAGTGCTAATTAAACAAGTAGCCAGTATATTTAATGT
The DNA here is from genome assembly GCA_016207825.1 of Planctomycetota bacterium. NCBI lineage: Bacteria > Pseudomonadati > Planctomycetota > Planctomycetota bacterium. Next base: position 175,844 of record JACQZI010000005.1, read on the forward strand.
AAGAGTTTTTGTAATAACCTGGTTATCAGATGAAGTTACCTGAAAAGTAATACTTGGGGAACCGCTGGCGGTTGGCGTACCGCTGATTATTCCTGTGCTTCCGTTTAACGATAATCCCGCCTGAAGCGAACCGCTCGTGATTGACCAAGTGCGCGGAGCGGCACCGCCGGTGGCTTGTAGTGTTGCGCTATAGGCAACAGTCTGCGTTCCCTGAGGCAGAGAGTTTGTAGTAATAGAAAGTTGTCCGGAAATTACCGTGATAGTAAACTCTTTGGTTACATTTACACCGCCGAAACAAATTGATTTTAAGGTGAAATTATAAACGCCGGTCTGCGTAGGAGTGCCGATTATTTTAGCCTGGCCGGGAAGCCATCCGCTAAAATAGTTATATCCCTGATCATACCATTCGTCAACCCAGCCGCCGTTTGTTTGCAGGCTCATTCCTGTAGGTAAAGCGCCGGCAGAGATTTCCCAGCGATAACCGGAGCCGCCGGGCCAATCGCCGTATTCTCCGTCAACCACCATGGCATTATAAAGAGTGCCTCCCGCGGCATTGGCCTGTGTATTGTATGCGGTATTAAGCGTCGCATCGGGCAAAGGAGAATTAGTTGTTATTGTAATAGGATCAGCAAATGCAAGGTTTGCGGTGGCTATACATATTAATAGGGTAATGCCGATGGTTTTCCATGCGCCATGCTTTTTACGCTTATCCATACAAATTCTCCTTATATATTTAGATTAATTATTTGTTAAAAGAATTATAGAAACTCGATATATTACTGTCAAGTATAATCTGGCAAATAGACTCCGATTTTTACTTTTTGCCAACGGGAATATACACTATTTGGGGCAATTTGAAGTCTGATTCATTTAGTTTCTTAGTGTCTTTGTGGCTATTTTCATACTCCCAAAACGCCATATAGACGATAATTACCTTATCACTATTTACTGATTATGGAAAATACGGAATTCAATAAGAAGATACGCAATATCGCCATCATCGCGCACGTTGACCACGGCAAGACGACGCTGGTTGATTTTATGCTCCGCCAGAGCGGCGTCTTCCGCCAGAATCAGGATGTCACCGAACGCGTCATGGATAACCTTGACCTGGAAAAAGAGCGCGGGATTACCATCGCCGCCAAGAACTGCTCCATCTGGTGGGAAGATGTCCGGATTAACATCCTCGATACGCCCGGCCACGCCGATTTCGGAGGCGAAGTCGAGCGGAGCCTCAGCATGGTCGATGGCGTTCTCCTTCTGGTTGATGCCGCCGAAGGCCCGCTTCCCCAGACGAGATTCGTCCTAAAGAAAGCCCTTGAAGCCGGACTCAAAATAGTCGTCGTCATAAATAAAATAGACCGTAAAGACGCCCGCCCCGTCGAGGTTCTGGACGAGATATACAATCTCTTTATTGACCTGGACGCCAACGAACACGACCTTGATTTCCCGGTTTTATACGCCATAGGTCGCGAAGGCATCGCCCAGAAAACGCTTGCCGTGCCGGGGACAAGCCTGGCGATACTTTTTGATACCATTCTTAAAACCATTCCCCCGCCTTCGTATGACCCGGCTGAGCCTTTCCAGATGCTCGTTTCCGACCTGGATTATTCCGATTACGTCGGACAGCTTGCCATCGGCAGGGTCTTCAACGGCTCGGCTCGCTGTAACGACGCCCTGGTCTGCATCAAGGAAGAAGGCGCGCCAATGCCCCTGCGCGTGACGAAACTGCAGGTATATAAAGGAATTTCAATCGAGCCGGTTGATGAAGTCAATCCGGGCGATATCATAATTTTAGCAGGAGTGGAAAATGTCAATATCGGCGATACCATCTGCACGCTGGAAAAACCCAAGGCGCTGCCGCGCATCAAGGTGGATGAGCCGACTGTTTCGATGATGTTTACCATGAACACCTCGCCTTTCGCCGGGAAAGAAGGCACTTTTGTCCAATCGCGCAAGATTCTCGACCGCCTGCGCAAGGAAACACTTCTTAATGTCGGCATACAGCTGGAATCCAATGAAACGGATACGTTTATCGTCAAAGGCCGCGGGGAATTCCAGATGGAGATACTCCTGGAAACCATCCGGCGCGAAGGCTTCGAGGTCAGCGTCGGCCGGCCGCAGGTAATATTTAAAAAGAAAGACAGCGTTACACTGGAACCTGTCGAGCATTTATTCATAGATTGCGACGAGGCGCATGTCGGCGTCATCACGGAAAAGATTTCCAACCGCAAGGGACAGATGGAAAATATGGTCAACCACGGCACGGGCCGGGTGCGGCTGGAATTCACCATCCCAACCAGATGCCTTATCGGCTACCGCAATGAGTTCCTGACTGATACGCGCGGAACAGGCATTATGAGTTCATATTTAAAAGGATATGATGAATACCGGGGCGATTACCAATCGCGCCTGACCGGCTCGATTGTGGCGGACAGGACAGGAGTTGCGGCTTCCTATGCCCTGCAGAACCTCGAACTGCGCGGCAATCTTTTCATCAAGCCCGGCGACAAGGTCTACGAAGGAATGGTCGTGGGCGAATACCCGCGCGACTTCGATATCAACGTGAACGCCGCCAAGGGGAAAAAGCTGACTAATATGAGGAGTTCAACGAGCGACGATATCATCGTCCTTAAACCGGTCCTGCCTATGACGCTGGGACGCGCCATCACTTTTATTAAAGACGACGAGCTGGTCGAAGTCACGCCGAAATCCGTCCGCCTGAGGAAGAAGATACTTTCCGTCCAGGAACGCCGGGGCTCGCATCGCTTAAAACTACAGCAGGAACGGGCGACTGAAGAAGAAGACCAAGAAGATTAACAGATATTCACCGCCGAGGCGCAAAGTTCGCAGAGAAGATTCTTAATAAAATTATTATTTGCTTAGCGTCTTTGCGGTAAAACGCTTTGAAACCCTATAAATATTTGTATTGACACGTCAAATAATCGGATGATAGAATAATATTAAAAAGGAGCCTTTATGATTAAACGAATTGTTTTATCTGCCCTGATTTTAAGCCTGATTGCTCTGGTTTCCGCCTGTTCATCGACTGATAACAAGGCGACGGATTTGCCAAAGGAGAAGGAAACCATTGCCATCATAAAGACAACTATGGGCGAGATGACCTTCAAGTTCTTCACCAAAGACGCGCCGTTATCTTGCGCTAATTTCATCAAGCTCGCAAAGAGCGGATTCTACAATAACCGCGAGTTCTACCGAGTGGTCAAGGGACACGTCATCCAGGCCGGGGTCGGCGAAGGCGAAGGGGTTGATTACACCGTTAAGGCGGAATTCAATAAGAACCCTCATATCACCGGCGCGGTCGGAATGGCGCGCGCCGAAGACCCGGACAGTGCTTCAACCGAATTCTACATCTGCCACACCCCGCGTCCGCACCTGGACGGCAGATACACGGTCTTCGGGCAGCTGACAGACGGATTCGATGTCCTGGATAAAATAGGCAATACCGAGGTCGAGGAGAAAATGATTGAAGGCGTTGCCTTTAATAAGCCAAAAGTGCCGGTTAAGATTCTTTCTATCACCATTGAAGAAAGATAAATATCTGCCACCAAGTCACTAAGAATTAAATCTTTTTGTGCCTTTGAGTCTTAGTGACTATTAATAGGATTGTTCCTGACAGGTTTAAGAACGCGATAAAGACGCAGGTCTGGAATATCCCGAAAAGCGGGATGAATACGACACCGGTAACTAACGCCCCCAAAAACGCGCCGAAGTGGTCCGCGCTGTCTATCAAGCCCGATGCCTTACCGATTCTCGGCTCGGATTCGAGATACAGGCGACTGGCAACCGGATAAGCCAATCCGGTGATAATCCCGCATAGCATAATCAAAAGGATAAACGGGTATTCTCCCATTCCGGCATCTTCAATAAGCTTTATCGCCGGAGTTAAGAGCAAGGCGAATATTACCAGCGCCAGATTAATAAACGCTAAAACCCTTTTCCATCTTAACGCTTTGGTTATAATAAAACGGTTGGAGATAATTCCGCCCAGCGCCAGCCCGAGCATAAACAAGGCGATTATCAGGCCTATTTTCTGGTAGATATATCCGTAGATATTCTGGAAGGCGAAGAGGAGCATAAGTTCAGCGGATAATCCGGCCAATCCGATGGCAAAGATTGAATATAAACTATTAAACCTTTGGTGATGAGCTGCCCTTTTGGGAGTTATAAACACATAGGCCAATCGCAATAAGAATAATATTCCGATGATTGCCAATACCCACCAGAATTTCAGGCTTTGCAATATCTTAAAAAATACGCCAGGCTCAGTCCCGTAACCGCTCATAATCGTATCCCAGAGGATAAGGTTAAAGAAATAACTGATAGGCTGTAAATCGGTATTGACATAGCTTTCTCTTTTTTCTTTAAATACTTGTTCCATAAAGGCAAGCTGTGAAGACTGGATATAAAGCTCGTATTGGGCGGGCGAGATGAATCTCTCCGTAGCGATATTGCGCTCTTTAAAACGTTTGTCGAGCGCCACGATATCAAATGTAATAACATTATCGGAATCCGTGGCAAAGAAGCATGCCCGGTCGCCCGGCGTTACCAGGATATTCTTAAACTCCGATTTCAAGGTGTCATAAAGCGAGCCAACATAAACCAGAACCGTCGGACTGAAGTAATTGACAGCCGAAGATATACTCGTCACCACCACCCCGCCCGGCGCAAGAATCCGTTTTGCCTCGTGGAAAAAGTCCGTGGTGTAGAATCTATTTATCATGGCGGTTGAAGGGTCTGGTAAATTGAGAATTACCATATCAAATTTATCCTGAGCTTGTCTAAGGACATGTTTTACAAAATACCGCCCGTCTGAATAATGGATGAACAATCGAGAATTATCTTTCGCGTTAATGAGGGGGCTATCCCTCTGGCGCAGATATTTTCCGACCAGCTCAGTCATCTTCGGGTCGAGCTGGACATAATGCAACTCCCGGATTGAAGGGTGTTTTAAGATTGGGGAAAGCATGCCCTCGATTCCGCCTCCGATTAAGAGGACTCTTTTCGGTTCCGGATGCTGGGTGAGCAGGAAATGCGCCAGCGGCTCGTGGATATAATCATCAGGAAAGCTTGAAACCAACTGCCCGTTGCCGTAGAGCTGGTACTGCTCCCCCAATTTCCCGATGACGAGGTTTTCGTATTTGGAGTCCACGCTTTCCAGCAGTTCTTCTCCCGGGCGGAAGAATTCCCATCTCTTCTTGACCGAATACTGATGCAGTGAATTTGCATATGTAAATATTCCCAACAGATTTGCCAGAAAGAATAAAATAGCCAGCCCGGCCAGAATCTTCCGTGAAACTCCACTTAATATAATAGTGCTTGCCAGAAGCAGGCTGTTTGATATCATGATAATGGTGAAAGAATTGAAATGCTCAACGAGGAGGAAGGTAAAAACAACCCCGCCCAGTAAACTGCCCAATGCTTCGTAGATATACACCCACCCGATTTGGATAGCAAAATCCCCCCCCTCACCCACCCCGCTCCCGCCAGTGGAGAGGGAAAAAGAAGTTGTATACACCTTGCACAACAAAGGAAATATAATGCCGATAAAGATACTGAAAGGAACGACCAGGAAAAAGCTTAAGTAAACCATCGGGATAAGCGGAATGGGCTGTCCGGATTGGATGGTAATAATGCCTCTGGCAATCCTGATAAAATATACCATAAGCGGCAGGACGGAGGTCATGGCGATAATGACAATAACCAGGACCGGATAAAGATTCTTAAGCCTGTCGATAAAGAAGGCGGTTAAGCCGGCTCCCAAGGTGATGCCGATGAGCCAAACACCGAAGATGATGCCAAGAGCGACTTCATTCCCCTGGAACACGACCAGCAATTCGCGCGCCATAACCGCCTGGGCGATGAGCGCGGAAAAGCCTATCAGGATAAAACCGATAACCAAATTAATGCGGTTTTTTTCGATGGGCATTAAATCAATCATAAGTACTCTTAGACAAGAGGTCAAGAGTTTGTTATATTTAAATATTGAACCGCCCTATTTTTGACGATTAGACTATAGTTATGGCGAAAGATAAAGAGAAAGAAAAGGGGAAAGATAAGGCCAAAGGCTCCAAACCCGGCGGCGGCTCATCCGGCTGGTTCCTAAAAACAGTCACATTTATACTCTTTGTAATCGGCATTGCCATGCTGGCCGGCTCGATTTTCACGCCCTGGGCAAAGGCGCGAGTGGTTCTGGGCCTGACCACTAAATTTATCTACGCCTATAAAGAACAATCCTTGCATATTATACTCCTGGTCCCGCCGTTTGTCATCGGAGGCGTAATCATCGCGGCGATATTCGGCTTATCCAAAACCTGGAGATTGCTTGCCGGATTAATTATTTTCCTGCTTTCCGGAGGCGTCTGCGCCCTTGGGGTTTTCCTTAAAGATAGGATAGAGAAGAATGACGTCAGTTTCTTAGGAATAACGCCTTTGCAGCTTGCCAATGTCCAGCCATATGTAGGGGTGTTTTTCCTGATAATCGGCGGCGGTGTCCTTGCCCTGATCGGATTGAAATACATGATTACTTCCGGCGGTGGAAAATAATCATTCACCCCATGCTTTGCCCATGCAAAAAAGCCCGGTTGTCCAGAAGATTGTCTTGAATATGCCTACAAATACGAATGCGAACGCAGCTAGCGCCATCGGTTCACCTTCCAGAGAAGAATTTAAAAGTATCAGCTTATCCGTGCCGGTCAGGTAACTGACAAAACCGCCGTAGATCATAAACTCCGCGGCAAACCTCATGCCGACAAACGGCATCTGCAGTATATTAAATGTAAACCAGGTAACGATATCGGCCAATATAACGCCGTTCAGCATGGCAAGCCAGGAAGGGTCTGAAGCAAAGTATAATGAGCCGCCGAAATAAGCGGTTACACGGGCGATGACGATTGCGATAAATCCTTTATTAAATGTAGAGGCAACGGATTTAACACCCTCGACAAATGGGTTACCTTCCCGGGATATAATCCTGAGGAAATTCTCTTTTTGAAGCGCGGTTGGCTTTTGTCCTGAATCACCTGCTGAAATACCGACATTTTCTGGTATATCTCGAGGTCTCTCGGCAGTATCAACGGTTCTAGGCGGGTGGCGGAGCCACTCATTCTGCCTTTCAACAATCAGTTTAAGACATGAAGCGCAGATGGTAATATTCCTAACCCGTTTTAATTGCAGAGGAGAAAAAGATTGCAGACAAATACTACAAAGCTGTTTGGTAAAGCAGGCTTTAGGCATGGGTATATTTTAACAAAAGCCTCCGGTTCAGCAAAGATATTTTATCATGATAAAACCAAGAATAGCCAGAATGACAAACGCGATGGTCAACAAGTTGAAATATTTATCGATAAAGATTTTGGCTTTGGGTCCGATAAAATAAAGAATAGCGGCAACCAGGAAAAACCGTGCCGAACGGCTGATGGCGGAAGCAACGACGAACACGGTGAAATCCACCCTGAATACGCCTGCCGCAATGGTGAAAACCTTATAAGGGATCGGGGTGAACCCGGCGACCATAACCGCCCAGAAGGCGTTTTCATCGTAGAGCTTACCGACTTTCTGGAATGAATCGTTTAACTGATATAAATCAATAATGGGCCTACCGATGATTTCATACAACTGCCAGCCGATAAGATAACCGAGACATCCTCCGGCAACCGAACCGATTGAGCAAATCAAGGCATACCGGAACGCCTTGAGCGGAATGGCGATAACCAACGCAACCAAAAGGACATCCGGCGGCACCGGGAAGAAGGATGATTCGGCAACGGCCAGCAGGAACAATGCCCATACGCCGTAAGGAGTCTGTGCCCAGGATAAGACCCAATCATAAAGCCGTTTTATGGGATTTTTCATATCCAAGAAAGTATTCTATAACGAGCCGATTTTAATTGCAATTTATTTGCTGCCTGTATAATATAGATAAAATATTTTATAAGGGGGCAAATAATATGGACGGTAAAGTAATTCTTGAAGCGCATAATCTTACTAAGATTTATCGGTCTTTTTTCAGCCGTTATGAAGTAAAAGCACTGGACAACCTCAATCTGGAGGTTTCCCAGGGCGAGGTCTTCGGGCTTTTAGGACCGAACGGTTCCGGTAAGACCACGACCATGAAGATATTTATGGGACTCATCAACCCGACTTCCGGAAACGCCCTGCTTTTAGGCAAGCCCCCTCATGACGTGAGCGTCAAGGAGCGCATCGGATTCCTGCCGGAAGAGAGTTATTTGCATAAGTTCCTCAACGCGGATGAAACGCTCGATTTCTACGGAAGGCTTTTCCGGATGCCACGCGCCATGCGCCAAAAGAAAGCCGATGAATTGCTGGATTTATTGGGCCTGGCATGGGCTCGGAAGAGACTGGTTCGCGAATATTCCAAAGGGATGATGCGCAGGCTCGCCTTTGCCCAGGCGATTATCAACGACCCGGACGTCATCTTCCTGGATGAGCCGACATCGGGGCTTGACCCTTTGATGTCGCGCCATATCAAGGATATCATCCTTGACCTAAAGAAACAGGGAAAGACTATTTTCCTTTCCAGCCACTTATTGGCCGACGTGGAAAACGTCTGCGACCGGGTGATAATTCTCCATAACGGCGTCACCCAGAAAATCGGCGCGGTTAAGGATCTCTTGACCATAAACGAGCTTTCCGAAATCACCGTGAAAGGATTATCGCCGGAATTGGAGGCAAAGCTAAAGGCATTCATCCAGAAAGAAGGTGCGGAACTGGTTGATATCCAAACGCCGACCGAATCACTGGAAGACCTGTTCCTAAAAACCATAAAAGACCGGCCGGCAAAACCGGAATAACAAAGATGAGCAAGATTTTAGCCATTATCATCTTGACCTTTAAGGAAGTCATAAGGAAAAAGATATTCCTGATTATCGGACTTTTTACCATACTCCTTATTGCTTCTTCGGCATTATTCCCGGCTATCGGAGAAGGCGGCAAAGTTAAGCTGGTTGAGATATGGCTGGTCAGGGGAATTTCTTTCTTCGGCATGATAATGGCAATTTTCCTGGCAGGAGCTTCTATCCCGGCAGAGATAGAAGCGAAGCTCGTTTATTTCGTAGTCTCCAAACCGGTCAGCAAGGAAACATATTTAATCGGTAAATTCCTCGGATTCTGCCTGGTCATCGCCTGCTTTATAGCGGTTATCGGTATTATTGGTATCATATATTTGCATACGGTTGATTTTATAACGGCCAAAAACCAAACCGGCATTTCTTACCCCAAGGAATCTATCAAGGCGGATAGTTTTTATTTCGTCCAGCCACCTAACCAGCCTGGAGCGGGAATGATGGGAGTAAAGGAAACTAACCAGCCGGTTACAGTTACCTTAAAAGGCGATGGCGACAACGAAGCGACCTGGTATTTCGAAAACCTTGACAAAGACACCCTGAAAGACCCGGTTGAAATAAAGCTGACCGCTCAAATCAGGGAAAGCCAGTACCAGATATCATCGGATATGGCGCTGGTCATACGCAACATAACGGAAGAGAAAGAAACAACCCAGCGTTTCACGCTGTTTTACGAGCGGCCGATTGTCCTCCAATTCGATCGCTCTTACATAGACGCACTGGGAAAAGTCAATATCACCGCCAAACGAATAAACCCGGCAAGCGAATTGACGGTCACTCCGGAAAGCCTGGCCATCCTTTCCGCGCCGAGCAGTTTCGAATGGAATTTCTTTAAAACGAGCCTGCTTATTTATCTTAGAATCATCCTGATAATGGGAATACTTATCGGGGTATCCACCTTTCTTTCGGGCGGGGTAACCATATTCTTAGGAATATTTCTTTATTTTACCGGGAGCGCCATGGGCTTTTTCCGCGAATCGCTAACCGCGATGGAAAAGATGATGAAAATAATCGCCGAGCAAAATCTCCAGGCCGCGGCAGGGCGACATGTGCCTTACGAGGATGTCATGCCTTTATGGCTTATGAAACTTTCTAAATCGGTAAGTTACTTCGTCTTTGAAATCCTGCCTGATTTAGGCAAATATGACGGAACTAATTTATTGCTCACCGCCCAGCCGGTTACCAAAGACCTAATCGGCGGCTCTTTTTCTTATATGCTTATATATGTCTCCGTCGTTTTCATTATCGGATGGATAGGTTTTAGAAGCAGGGATTTGCAATGATTGTATCATCAAAACAGAAATACAACCTGATTGCCATAGTGGCATTGCTTATCCTGATATTTTTCCTCCGGTTGAAGATTGACCGCCTGCCCGAAAAAGAGGAAATAACCCAGAGTAGCCCCATGGAAACGCTTCCTTCGGTAGAATATATCAGCGCCTATACCGGCAGTATCGTTCTGGGAGGTTTTAAACCGCTGGTCATAGATTACCTCTGGATTACCGCGGATAAGCTGAACCAGCACCACCAGTATGACGAACTAAAATCAATCCTGAACCTGACTGCCCGTTTACAGCCCAAAGTAGTGGATGTCTGGACATTTAACGCCCATGCCATGGCGTATAATATCTCCTTGAGGTTAAAATCAGAAGCACACCAGTGGGAATGGGTCAATGCGGGATTAGAACACCTTTATGACGGCCTGCGCTGGAATCCGGATAATAAGGATATTATGAGTTCTATCGGTATGATATATTATCACCGTTTTCCCCAAGACCGTATTATAATGGAAAAACTTGAGAAGCTTACCGGTAAAAGCTGTTATATCATCGCTTCAGAATGGTTCCAAAAGATTGTCGAAACGCTTACCGCCAGAGGCGATTCCAAATACGAGATTGAAAAATGGGCGATGATGGATGCGGCCTGCCGTTTTAACAACATCTTCGAACGGCTGCGGAAAGTTGAATTCAATTTAGCGATAAAAGAAACCGGTGAACTATCCGGTCTCTACGCGGAAATCTTCCGGAAATACGGAATTGACGGGGAAATGCTGGCGGAAAAAGCCAAAGGCTGTGATTTATTGAAAGCGGCCTTTATCCTGGAAAAAGAGCTGTGGAAATACAACCCCGAAACAACGCCGGACGAATTCTTCTCACGCCTACCGGACGTTTTAAGGGAATACGATAAGGTGCTGGCAAACGCGAAATACACGGATAATGTGCCGATAAGGGCGCGGATGGAACAGCTCTTTTCTCCTTATTTAGCGGAGATTTTTAAGGGCATTTATGCCGGACGATTCGATGCGGCAAAAGAATGGCTTAAAAAGATGATTGCCCTGGAAGAAGAAGTCATTCCAGACGACCCCGCGCATAGCTCGGCATTCTTCTTTAACGCCTTCAAGGAACGTCTTGTGAAACTGGAAGAAATCATCCGCGCGGAAGAAGCGCTCGCTGCAACCCCGCACAATAACGAAAAAGCATATATTCCTTTACTTAGAAAAACAATTGAGCTATATGTAATCTACTTTTCTCAGTATAATTACATGTTTAATCTTGCTATTGAGTTTGAAAGAATGAACAGATTGCAATCTGTTTGGCAGAAAGGAGAGTGATATGGCAAGAAAGTTACTGGTGGCGGGTTGCACTGCGGCGGGATTGTTCGCGACCGGGACGCCTTTATGGGCCGAGGAAGCGGCTGTCCAGTCGACGCGCTCCATCCCCACGATCTGGTGGGTCGCCCCGTTTGGTTCATTGGTTGCCCTGGGATTCGCCTTGATGTTTTATTTCTGGATGAAAAAGCAGAATCCGGGCGAGCCGGAAATGGTAAAGATTGCCGGCTATGTAAAAAAAGGCGCCATGGCTTACCTTAAACAGCAATACAAAGTGGTAGCTATCGTCTTTGTAATAATCTCAATCCTGTTAAGCATTATGGCATTCGGACTGGGCGTCCAGTCTGTCTGGGTGCCTTTCGCGTTCCTGACAGGCGGATTTTTCTCAGGATTATGCGGCTACCTCGGAATGCTCAGCGCGACCGAAGCCAGCTCCCGCACCGCCTTTGCCGCCAAGGACAGCCTTAATAAAGGCTTGAAAGTCGCTTTCCGAAGCGGCGCGGTCATGGGATTGATTGTGGTCGGGTTCGGACTGGTCGACATTTGCCTATGGTTCCTGCTCCTCTACAAAGGAGTCCCCGCGCTTCACCAAATTTATCCCAACTTCATTTTCTTCCAGCCGATGGAGTTGAAAGAAATAACCGTGGTCATGCTTTGCTTCGGAATGGGAGCTTCAACGCAGGCGTTATTCGCCCGTGTCGGCGGCGGTATTTTCACCAAAGCGGCTGATGTCGGTGCGGACCTGGTCGGCAAAGTGGAAGCCGGCATCCCGGAAGACGACCCCAGAAACCCGGCGGTCATCGCGGATAACGTCGGCGATAACGTCGGCGACGTCGCCGGAATGGGCGCGGACCTTTATGAATCTTACTGCGGCTCGATTCTTGCCTCAGCCGCCCTGGGCGCGGCAACCGCATTGAGCTTAAACGCCGACCCGCTACCCTGGGTAATACTGCCCATGATTATCGCCGGAATCGGCAATTTCCTTTCAATCATCGGCATTTACGCCGTCAGCACCAAGGAAAAGGCGACCCAAAAGGATTTGATGGCCTCGCTCTTCAGGGGAATTAACCTTTCGTCGCTCCTTATCGTGATATTCTCGGCTTTTGCCGTGTTCTATATTTTAAAAGATGTCGCCGGACTAGGAAACCCTGTCTTCATGGGAGTCTCAAGCGGCGCTATCGGAATCTGGCTGGCTATCGTGGTCGGGCTGGTCGTCGGCATAATCATCGGGAAATCAACCGAGTATTATACCTCCAGCGACTATAAACCCACCCAGCTGGTCGCCGAGCAGACCCAAACCGGACCGGCAACCACCATCATCTCCGGAATGGCGCTCGGTATGCTTTCAACCGCCATCCCGGTTATCTCCATCGGCATCGGCATGATGCTGAGCTACGGACTCTCCGGCGGATTCACCGACCCCATCCGCGGGCTTTACGGAATCGGGCTTGCCTCGGTCGGCATGCTTTCCACTCTCGGCATCACCCTGGCAACCGATGCCTACGGGCCGATTGCCGATAACGCGGGTGGAAACGCGCAGATGACCAATCAGCCTGCGTTTGTGCGTGAAAGAACGGACGCCCTTGATTCATTGGGCAACACTACCGCGGCAACCGGCAAAGGTTTTGCCATCGGCTCAGCCGCTCTGACCGCGCTGGCCCTGCTTGCCGCTTATATAGAAGAAATAAGAATCGGACTGGAAAGAGCCGGCACCACGGTAATCCAAATCGGCTCCGGAGCCGTTAACGTGGCGGGAGCAAGCCTGGATAACTTTATGGAGTTTTTCCAGATTACCCTGATGAACCCGAAAGTTCTGGTGGGCGCTTTTATCGGAAGCATGCTCGCCTTTGCGTTCGCCGCCATGTCCATGAAAGCGGTCGGGCGCGCCGCAGGCAGAATGGTCCAGGAAGTCCGCCGCCAGTTTAAAGAAATTAAGGGGCTATTGGAAGGCAAAGCCGAAGCGGATTACACCACCTGTGTTTCAATCGCCACCAAGGGCGCGCAGACGGAAATGATTCTGCCTGCTTCAATGGCTTTAATCGCCCCGGTCGCGGTCGGTCTCTTACTGGGCGTTCCGGGAGTGATGGGAATGCTCGTCGGCGGCCTTTCAACCGGTTTCGTCCTGGCGGTTATGATGGCAAACTCGGGCGGCGCCTGGGATAACGCCAAGAAATATATCGAAAGCGGCCAGTACGGCGGCAAAGGCTCTTTCTGCCATAAAGCCGGAGTGGTCGGCGATACAGTCGGCGACCCGTTCAAGGATACGGCCGGCCCTTCGCTTAACATCCTGATAAAACTGATGTCCATGGTATCAGTCGTCTTTGCGGGCCTTACCGTGAAATACGCCCCGCAAATTTCACAGTGGTTAGGTATGAACTAAGCCACCTGCTAAAAAACACAATCCCCCCGATGAAAGTTGGGGGGATTTTTTTGCCTCCAAGGCACCAACCCGCCTGCCGGCCAGGCAGGTACACTAAGAATTAAATCTTTTTGTGCCTTAGTGTCTTAGTCCCGACGCTTCGGTCGGGAGGCTTCGCACTGGCTAACCCTATTTATCTTCCAGTGCGATATACGGCTGGTCAAACTGTATCTTGACGTATCTGACGCCCTTTAACTGAGGGCAGGCGCTCAATACGGTTTTGATATTGTTTATCTTTTCCGCCACAGAGAGCTCGCCGAACTTATCCGTATCAGGCGGCCGTCCCCATTCTATACGGATTTTATCCTGCGTCACCAAAACGATTTCGCTTTCCTTGGAATTAATCTTTCCGCCGATATTGGCGACATCTATGGTCTTGGTCTTTAATGTATCCAAGAGGTTATTCTCATCCAGTATCGCGGCCACGCTCACCGCCGCGTTCAAGCCCTTATCGCTCCATATCCTGCCGGCGAGGGGCGGATTGGCGGCAACCCCAGCCACTACCGGCAATACCGTGGGCATCGCAGGCAGTTCACTGTATTCTCCGGGCAACCTGACCATATCCTTATCCACCAGGTAATAAGCCACCTGTTTATTATTCTTCGCGACCGCCAGATACGGACGCCTCAGCTCCAGCTTGATTTTTAGGTCATTGGGCAAACGGCGTTCGATTGTCTCCACACGCTTTACCCAGGGATTCGATTCATAATGCTGGCGCAGGCGGTTGATGATATCCTCGTCAAAGGAGCTCGTTTTCACTTTAAGGATGAGCGAATCGTTCATCGCGTCGCGCAGTTCCTGGTCAATCAGCCAGTCCGGGTTATTGGCAACCTTGAAGGCGTTGATATCGAGCATGTAGCGCGAATCGCTGTCAAAATGTTCGTAGACCTTGCGGTGGACGAGAAGCAGGAGGAAAACGCTCATGCCCAGAACGAAAAGGTGAATCCCCCAGCGGCGGAGGATGTATAAAGGAATAAGTCCCAAAGTTTTCAGCATAATTATACATTAATTATCGTCAAATCCGGCGGAATCCTAAAGAAGTAATTATGCTAAACACCGGAACGCCCCGCTCAGATTTAATAATTATCAATCGGGAGTCCCTGACGGCAGGAAAGGGAAAGTGACATCCCCGAAGCACCCCATTCTTATGTAATATTAATAGGAAATCCCCGTAGCGTAGCAAAGTGGGCTAGCGAATGGGATAAAGAAGTAATTCGGGAAACACCCCCATTTTATACTGCTTCGTTGGTAAACTAAAGCATTTTGAGAATGACCAAACAAACAAGTCTAGCCCGTCTTTAGATGGGCGAAGCTAAATGACTTTGTTTATCTAACTTTACGACTTAATCAAACTAATAATCTTTTATTGATAACAATTATAGTTCTCTCTGCTAAGAATATCTGTATTATTAGTTTTGATGCATTGTATCAGCGTCTCCAACGCTGGAAAAGCGTTTTAACCTAAATTCTAATTCCAAGAAATATAAGGAGTTAGAAAGAGGGGGGACTACCTCCCCCCACCCCCCACCTAACCATACCCGGAAATAGCCAAGATCACCCCCCGTCCCTAATCATTATCCTTTATTTACTTAATAGTCACCATATACTCACACAATAGTTGCCGTATATTTACCAAAAGGCTGTCTTATATCCTCTTAAAGATTATCCCTATATAATTTGGAGGAAGCATCCCCCGCCCCAAAAGATTACCTCGCTCATTACAAAAGATTATGCTATATTCCTTTAACGCTTTCCATACGGTCCCGCAAAGGAACTTCACTTCCCACTAACCCAAAAAGAAGTACATGGCAACATAATAGAATGCGCTCATCTTGATACAAAGGAGTGTTTTTTATCCTGGAATAGAAACCATCAATAAAATTAGGATTTATTGATTGCCTCTTTTTCAGGCGGATGCACCCTGAATTCCTGCTCAAAGTGGTAATCACGATTCAGGTAACCGTGACGAGAGGGGTTTGATGGGACTTTGCCGCCCCGCTAAATGCGGGGTAAACTCCGGCGCAGCCGCCCCCCCCGATTGCCATCGGGGCGAGCCTCGCCAAAGGCGGGAGAACACGGAGGGGATTATTTGTTTTGGGTGATTGGCTTTAAATCCCGAACTCCTATTTATTTTCCTGGTCAGGTTTGTTTTTCTCCATTAGTTGCTTTTTTAATTCTTTGCTGGTTTTTGCCATTTCCTCGGTATACTTTGCCAGTTCTTCGTTGTTTTTTGCCAATTCTTCAATCTTTACTTGTAGATCTTTTATAAGTTTTTTTGTAACTTCAAGCATTTCTGTTCTTTCGTTTATTGTTATTTCATCCTCCTCAACTGTTTGTGCAAGAAGTTCATTTTTTAGCTTCAAATCACTCAGCTTTTCTTCAAAATGTTTTCTTAAATCGCGATTTTCGATGTTTAACGCCCGGATTTCTTGTTTTAATTCGTCATTCTCCTTTTTCAAATCAGGGATAACATTTGGGTCAACGCTCTGGCAGGAAATCATCATAATCATTAGCATCAAACAAAGAAAGAGCATATCCTTTTTATTCATCATGGTCCCCTTCTTTCCTTATTTTAATATTTCTCTGCGGCCTTTGCGCCTTTGCGGTTAATATAACAAAGTCCCCCTTTCATCAAGGGGGACTTTTCTTTATTAAAATAAGCTTTCTTATTCCGCCGGATCCCGCTCCGTCCCGCTTTGCGGGACTACGGGGATACCCGATTAATATTACTCAGAATGGGGTACAAAATAAACATCCGTCGGGCGGAATTTGGCGTTCCTCTTGAACTGCGCCTTGATTTTCATCCCTACCAGCTTCAAACTCGGCTTGGATGTATCCACGCCGACGAGGCGGCTCAAGAATAATGTATCTACCTTATCCCATTCGACTAGCACAAGGATAAAAGGCGTTTCCTTGAGGAACTCTTCGCTCCCGAAATGGCAGACTGTAAATGTATGGATGCGCCCCACTTCCGGCAGTTCGAACCATTCGGTCGGCGACCCGCATTCCATGCAATGCGCCTTGGGCGTCCCATAAGTGTATTTGCACTTCGGGCACTTGGTGCCCAGAAGCTTGCCGTTTGCCAGTCCGGCAAAGAAGGGAGAATCCTGCCCGTAGCTGTGGATGTAGTCAATGTGATAAGGCTGCTTGATGATAATGGGCGACATGTGCTTCAGGTCCTTCATCTCCTTGGGGAATGGGACTTTAAAAAGAATCGTCCCGTCGTCTGTCTCAGGAAGCTTTATTCTTTCTACTGTTGCCTGCCCGACTGTATCTTTCAGGCGGGGCGTAATCGGTTGAATGTTCATTTTCATTCCTCCTTTATGATACACGAAAACACTGAATTTGTTACAAAGCACGAAATCATTTTACGCTTTCTCCAATATAGACACTGTGACATAAGTTCCGGTTCCCGCGTGGCTGTGGATGGCGCCGCGCTTGGCGTTCTTCACCTGGATGGTATCATCTCCCAGATGTTTCTTCATCGAGCCCTGCAATTGCCAAAGCGCGAAGACCGCCTGCATCAAGCCGGTCGCGCCGACCGGATGACCGCAGGCAATCAAACCGCCTGAAGGGTTGACCGGAATTTCGCCCTGGCGCGGGAGCTTGCCCAAACCGTAATCTATATTCGGGAGGAAAGGCGCGCCGGATTCCACGAACTTGCCGCCTTCTCCGTATTTGCACAGCCCCATATCCTCGTAGGTCTGTATTTCCGATGAGGTATAGGCATCATGCAGTTCCACGAAATCTATTTCCTTTAACGGGTCTTTAATCCCGGCATGCTCATAAGCGAGCTTGGAAGCGGTGCGTCCCGCGCGGAATGAATGTATGCCCGGATATTTAAGGTCTTTGTAATCGGAGGCTTTTTCATGAGCCAGGAGAATCACTTTCTTGTGGGGACGGTCGGACATACGCATGGCATCCGTGCCGCGGCCGATGCCGGTGACCTTGACGAGGTTCTTCGGTTCCTTGCCGGTGGCTTTCTTGATTTTCTTTATGCCGTCTTCGCTGGCGAGAATGCCGCATGCCGCGCCGTCGCTCATCACGCAGATATCAAGTAAGGTCAGCGGCCAGGCGACCATATCCGAATTACGCACATCCTTGACGGTCAGGCGTTTCCTTTTCTGGGCGTATTTATTATGGAAGGCGTTGATATGGTTCTTGACGGAGACCTTTGCCAGCTGTTCCACGGTCGTGCCGAATTCCTGCATGTGCCGGACGACCATCATGGCGTAATAGCCGGAATAAAATCCGCCCACCGGATAATCAAAGCTGACATCCGAGGCGAGCGCGATGAATTCATTCCCTTTCCAGGTATTGACGTGGGACATGGTTTCGAATCCGTAAGCGACGCAGGTATCCATGACGCCGGATGCGATATTTTTATAGGCCTCCTGGAAACAGACTCCGCCGGTCGCGCCGCCTGCCTCAACTCGGTGGCTGGGCAGGGGGCAAAGGCCAAGGTAATCCTGAACCATAATGCCTGACATCAACTGGCGCGCGAAGTGGTCGGAAAAATAAGAGGCAACGCTTCCGTCAAACACTTCCGGCGCTTGTTTGTTTTCAAGCCCGATATCCTTCAGGGCATAGTCATAGGCTTCTTTCACCATGGGTTGGAATGTCACGTCAGGGCGGGCCTTGGCAAATTTGCTTATGCCGCCTGAAACAAAGTAGACATCCCTTGTCTTTTTAAACGCCATAAATTCCTCCTTTACCCCGAACCCCTGCCTGCGGCAGGCAGGCTTGTGGTGCGGGGTTTATTTTTTACTTTTCTTGCGTTTGGTAACTTCAGTTTTTATGTAATCGATTATTTCCGTGGTCGGCGCGCCCGGGGTAAAGAGGCATCCGATGCCGAGATTTTTCAGCTTGGGCATATCGTCTTCCGGGATTATTCCGCCGCCGGTCAGCAATACGTTTTTCATACCTTTTGATTTGAGCATTTTCAGGACTGCCGGGAAAATGGTCATATGGGCGCCGGAAAGAATGGATAAACCGACCACATCGACATCCTCTTCCAGCGCGGCGTTGACAATCATTTCCGGCGTCTGGTGGAGTCCGGTGTAAATCACCTCCATCCCGGCATCGCGCAGGGCGCAGGCAATCACCTTGGCGCCGCGGTCATGTCCGTCCAGTCCGGGCTTGGCGACGAGAACTCTGATTTTATCTGTCATAATAACTCCTCGTAAAAATCTACCAGAAAATCGGCGGTTCTTTGTATTCGCCGAAGACCTTCTTTAATGTATTGATAATTTCGCCCAGGGTTGTATAGCACTTGGCCGCTTCGAGAATTTTGGGCATCAGGTTATCCGTGCCGCGCGCGGCAGCTTTAATTGCTTCCAGGCATTTCTTTACTTTCGCGTTATCGCGGCGCCGGCGCAGTTTCTTTAAGCCCTGGTTCTGGTCGTGTTCCACCTTGGTGGAAATCTTAAGAAGCTCGATATCGGGCGGCGTATCCTCGACGAATTCGTTTATGCCGATGATAATACGCTTTTTCGCTTCGATTTCTTTCTGGTATTGGTAAGCGGAGCTGGCGATTTCCCGCTGGAAGAAACCCTGCTCGATTGCCGGAATCACCCCGCCGAAGGAATCTATCTTCTTAAAATATTCCTCGGCCGCCGCTTCCATCTTATTGGTAAGCGCTTCGACATAATACGAGCCGCCCAGGGGGTCGATTGTATTGGTGACGCCCGATTCATAGGCGATAATCTGCTGGGTGCGCAGGGCAATCCGGACCGCGTGTTCGGTCGGGAGAGCCAGCGTTTCATCCATGGAGTTTGTATGCAGGCTCTGTGTCCCGCCTAAAACGGCCGAGAGTCCCTGGTAAGCCGTGCGGACGATGTTGTTTTCCGGCTGTTGCGCAGTCAGCGTGCATCCGGCGGTCTGGGTATGGAAACGCATGAGGTAAGAACGCTGGTCTTTGGCCTTGTATTTATCGCGCATCCGTTTGGACCAGATACGGCGCGCCGCGCGGTATTTGGCGATTTCCTCGAAGAAATCCAGGTGTGAATTAAAGAAGAACGACAGGCGCGGGGCGAATTTATCCACATCCATCCCGGCGGCGATGCCTGCTTCCACATAGGCGAATCCATCGGCTAATGTAAACGCCAACTCTTGCACGGCGGTCGAGCCGGCTTCGCGTATGTGATAACCGCTGATGGAAATCGTATTCCATTTCGGAACGTGGTCCGCGCAGAAAGCAAGTATATCCGTGATAATGCGCATCGAAGGCTTGGGCGGGAAAATCCAGGATTTCTGCGCGATGTATTCTTTTAGGATATCATTTTGTATCGTACCCCTGAGCTGCGTTGAAGGCACGCCCTGCTTTTCTCCTACCGCGATATAAAAAGCCAGCAAGACCGCGGAAGGCCCGTTTATGGTCATCGAGGTGGAAACCTTGTCAAGCGGGATGCCGCTAAAAAGCGTTTCCATGTTTTCAAGCGAAGCGATTGCCACGCCGCAACGGCCGACTTCGCCTTTTGCCATTGTGTCGTCCGAATCGCGCCCGTAAAGCGTGGGAAAATCAAAGGCGACCGATAAACCGGTCTGTCCGTGCGCAAGCAGGAATTTATAGCGCTTATTGGTGTCCTTGGCGGTGCCGAACCCGGAAAACTGGCGCATGGTCCAGAGCTGGCCGCGGTACATATCCGGATAGACTCCGCGTGTATAAGGGAATTTGCCGGGCGCACCCAAATCGCGCTGGTAATCAAAGCCGGGGATATCAGCAGAAGTGTAAACGACTTTTTGGGGCGTAGGCGTTGATTTGGTTTCCGGCTTTGCTATGACAGTTTTATCATTCATCGGATAAATAATGATATCTAAAACAGAATGGGCTGTCAATAAAATATATTTTCTTGTTGGCCGATAAAAAATCTTGACTGGGCGATAATAAATTTGTCTAATACAACCGTAAATAATTTAACTAGTTAATCGGAAGGGGGTGACTGAAATGAGTTGCGGTAAAAAAGGCTGCGGATGCGGCTCCAAAAAAGGCAAAAAGAAATAGTTAAAACACCCCTATGCCCCGTTTCCCCGATGCCTGTCGGGGGACGGGGCTTAATCACGCTTATGCATAAACTCGCGGTCATCGATTTAGGCACCAATTCGGTAAAGCTGCTCATAGCTAAAGTTAATCCACCCCCTCATTTCAGGATTGTTCCGCTTTATGAACGGGTTGTCATCACCAGAATCGGCCGGAACTTGAAAACTACGCAACGGCTTGACAAATCCGGTTCCAATAAAACATTACAATTGATAAAAGGTTTTACGCGCCAATGCCGCAAGAAAAACATCAGCGACATATTTATCCTGGGAACAAACGCATTGCGGGAGGCAAAAGATTCCGCTGAATTCATCCATGAGCTCAAAAGGGAAACAGGGCTAAGGATTAAGGTCGTCTCAGGCCGCGAGGAGGCATATTTTTCATACCTTGGCGCTGTTGATTCCTTACGCAAAGAGAAAAACCTGGTGATTGATATCGGCGGCGGCAGCACGGAGCTTGTTTATGGAATAGGACCTAAAGTAAAATGGTGGAAGAGCATACCGATGGGCGCGGTGAAACTGACGGAATTATGCGTTCATTCAGACCCGATATTGAAATCCGATTACGATAAACTATTGAAGCAAATCAAACGCCGACTTCCGGCCAAAGCAACGCCTAAACCGGTTAATTGTTACGGGGTGGGCGGAACCGTAGTCACC
Source organism: Planctomycetota bacterium (assembly GCA_016207825.1). Classification (NCBI taxonomy): domain Bacteria; kingdom Pseudomonadati; phylum Planctomycetota; species Planctomycetota bacterium. Next base: position 197,454 of record JACQZI010000005.1, read on the forward strand.
CTGGCGGCTGTGGCCAAAAAACTAAAGAAACTGACTCCAGGAAAAATAGAAGGCTATCTATTGACCAGAAACAAGGTAACCGAATTGCTGAAATTATTATGCCGGATGAATATTACCCAGCGCATGGAAATAAACGGGATTGAAAAAGAAAGGGCTGATATCATCCCGGCAGGAACAGCAATCCTTTCGGCAATCATGGATTTGTGGAACATAAAAACCATTAAGGTATCATCCCGGGGTTTGCGTTACGGCTTTATCAAAAACAACGCACTCATTAAGCCAAAAGATTAAGCTTGACAAATTCGATATAATAATGTATATTGGCCCGCAATATGGGCATAAAGAAAATATTGCTCTGGGTGGGAATTACCGGATCAATAGGATTGCTTTTCGGCATCTGGTTCAATATCCTTTATACCGGAGGCCAAAACAATAATACTTCGGAAACTAATCCTAAAAACGATTCGGTTAATGTAAACAACAATTCTAACGAAACAAACTCAGCCGCGACAAATCGTTACCCTGGCTCTACTAAAGAATCCAGGCAAAACAAGCCCAAAAACAATACCACCCTGGCCGCTAAGGGAAAACCGGCTGTATCTCCTAATCCGGCCGCGGCCAACATTCAGAACGCGGAAAGAGATTTCTATTCGCCTAAAAACCTGGACCGTTTAATCGGCAATACCCCGTTAAGCACGGCACTGTCAATCGCCCATGGTTTGCCGGACGAAACCATCCAGGAGATTTTAAATAAAATCCCCGAAGATTACCTGAAAGAAAAACTGGCAACCGCCGAACTGGGATTTTCCAACGAAGAGTTAAAAGACAATAACCCCCTTGAATTAATCAACTCGCTTCTTAAAGTTTCCGAGACCGGAGCCGTTACAGATACGGCTGAAGTCTTTTTCACCTCCCTCGTCAACCCAAACGATAACAGCCCGGGTTACGCGACCCCATATTTCTACGAAAACACCAAAAAGATTTTTGCCTGTTTCAAGAACGAAGGAACCATGGCTGATTTTAAGGAGGTGGTCTCCTTATGGAAAAACACCTCAACCGGCAAGGTGACCTATTGGGGGAAACAAATGATTAATCCGTGGTCAAAATGGAATTACGTCTGGCTGGAATATAAATCCAACTGGCCTAAGGGTTCTTACATAGTTTCCTTTTATAAAAACGCCAGCAGTTCAAAATGCCTGGCGCAGGGAAGGTTTGAGGTAAAATAATCTTTATTTCTTGCAATTTATTTTTTCATAAGTAATAATATTCAATAAGATTCGTAGTAAAAAAGGAGGTGACTAAAATGAGGAAAAAGCTGACGCTCTTGGTAGTGTTAAGCCTGATTATAGCCGGTGCTATAGTCGGCTGTTCAGCCAGCAGTTCAGATGACGATGAAACAGCGGCACCGGGAGGCTCAGGGCTTCCTGCAGGAACAGTTATTATTATAGGAGAAAAAACCTAATCATCCCGACATATTTCGGGATGGCTAAAAAGTGGAGGATAAAAAAGATGGTAAAAACCAAATACCTGATAATCATGTCAATCCTGGTAAGCGCTGTGCTGGTCGGCATAACGCTTTCCTTCCCGGCAACCGCCGCAACCGTAACACCGGATACTTACAAAGTTACGCTGTATAAAACAGAGCTTTCGACCAACGGGACCACGTGGGTAGAAGTATTTAACAGCGTAGCAGGCACACAAATAGACTTCCAGAACGCGGCGCAGATAGGAAGCGCTTTCGGGCAGGGCTCGATGCCGGAGGGCACCTATAATGCGGCAAGATTCACCATTAAAAACGCGATTGAATATTCCTATGCGGCATCCGGCGTCGGCGCAACTACTTTCAGCCCATACCCGGGAAACGCAACCGACCAGGTGCCTGTTTATTTCTCCGTCAGCGGCACTTTCACCTGGAGCAACGACGGTTCAACGCTCCTCAAGGCTTTCCCGATGCCTGACCCCATCAGGGTCGTGGCTAACGGGACATCTAAGGTAATCATGAACTTTGGCGTAACGAATTCCCTGGTAATAGTCGGAGCGACTTTATATCTTGCTCCGCCCACTATGAGCGTAAGCAATATCGTAATCCCGCCCACCCCGCCGGCTAACCCCAATCTCTTTGCGGGAGGCGAATATTATTTCGTCCGTCAGAACCTTGCCATACCAGCGCTAAATTCGATTACCCCGACCTGGATGGAGCTTCAATCCGGCTGGGGAATAATTTCCATGAGCGCACCATCGGCCGCCGGAGTGGGAACTTTTGAGATTCTTCCGGCTAATAACAGCGAACACCGCCGAAGTATTTATCTTTCCGACGCAATTTCGCACACTAGTATGGGCGGACAGATTGAACTGGTGGGAATCCCCATGTCCGGAACATACTACGCGGATGCCAGCGGTTTCATCAATATGCTGATGCCCCAAACAAACGGCATTATCCGGGGCGGGCTCAGAAATGATGGAAAGGTATTTATCGCCATTGAAATAGCTTCTCCTTCCAGCCAGACACAAGATACTTATGTTGGTTATCACATGATTTATGCCATACTGAAAGAAACTAATACCAACGGCCCTAACCTTATCGGCGACTTTGCGTTTAATGGTTACGGAGCCGGGGTAATCACGGCTTACAATACCGCCGGCGGCGCGACGAATTATCAGAACTTTAGGTTAGAAACCGATGTCGGCATAGGCTGGCTGCAGGCCACAGCCGGGGCGGTTACCGATACCGAAACCAATAACCGGATTGAAATTCAACGGCCATTGAGCCCAACGGAACAAACCGTTACGGTACCGACCATTGGATATTACACCGACACCAATGCGGCGCCTCTTGCGGTAGATGCAAACTGCCGATTCACGGTCGATAAGACCTGGGGCGCTCTATTAAACGACCGTTCCATCGGCATCTACGCCGGTGATACGACCAGCCCCTCAGATACATGGTCTGGGTCAGGAGTTGAATTCTGGCAAAATTATCTTAATTTCGGAGTCGCCTTGCCGATTTCTCCCGCAGGAACGTTTAACGTTGCCAGCGTATCCGGCACATATACATTTGTATTTAGGCGTGATAAATGGGATAACTCTATGGGAACCGAACTGCCCGATAACGAGGTTACGTTGGGCCGAATAACGCTGGATGGCGTGGGCAATGCCACGGGACGAATGACAGTCTGCCGGCGCGGCGCGACAGAAATCCAAACCTTTGATAATATTACTTATACGGTAGTTACCACGCAAATCGGGGCGCTTAGTGCCACCGCTGTTGCTGGAGTTGATTACCGTTCCGCGGATGTCATCAGCCTCTACGATAATGACAAGCAGGAAGAAATGGTCCGGATGCTGATTGGTGCCGACGGCAAGACGTTGTCGCCTTATGTACCGGCTGAAACCGTACCATTTAATAACACTCCCTCCGACAGACGCGGTTTGGGGCTGGCCATCAAGCAGTAATAAGCAAAAGGGTTATATAACACCAAAGGGCTTCCTGACGTAAAAATCGGGAAGCCTTTTTTATTGCGCTTGATGCTTATGCTAATTCGGTTGAAAATTATAAAATCAAGCATGGCACCCATGCCCGTCCAGTCAGGCGGGCCATGCCTTGCTGAGGGATACCCCATACTTTGTTGGGTGGTACCCCATACCTTTGTGAAGGGGAGCCCATACCTTGGTAAGCGGTACCCCATAGTTTTGTAAAGGGCGCCCCATATCTTGGTGACTGGTACCCTATACCCTGACAAGTGGCTCCCCATACTCTGATAAGAGGTGCCCTATACCTTGGTGAAGACTACCCCGTAGTTTTGCGATGGGTACCCCACGGCCTTACGAGGAGGGGAGCACGGCTTTATAAAGAATCCCCCACGGCGGGGGGTGTGACTACCCCCCTACGTTTGATTTTACCAAATTTTATAATTCCTTATGAGTCAAGATGATACGAACATAAATGAGGCCGGAAAAGTTCAACTCAAAATCCCTATTCCAGCCATAAATGAGGAGGGTTTAAAAGGTGTGAAAAGATGGGCAAAAAAGGCATATCGCAAGGCGCGGATACAGGTAAACTGGAAGAAGGCGCAGAAGATAAAGGAGATGATGCCGATAGAGACGGCGGCGTATGCCGAGCGGAAGGTATTCGGCAACTGGCGATTGGTGGCGCCATACCGTGATACCGTAGGGGCGATTCATGAATCGCCCCTACAGACAGCCATCCGGGCATTGCGGCCGTATATCGTGCAGACCAGATGGGGTGAATTCCGGCGTGAATTTGTTAAGGAGATAAAGCTCTGTTTTAATGCGATTTGCGATGCGGATTACGACCCGA